>CAXTSD010000380.1:0-2559 GCA_964246775.1 uncultured Acetobacteraceae bacterium
GATGGGGCTGCGGAACCGCCCGGCGACCGGGGATGCCGACCGCGGCCGCAGCGTGCCGAGGCCGGCGGCGGCGAGGTCGCGCGCGACGCCGCGCACGGCGAGCGCATCACCGCGGTTCGGCGTCACGCCAATCTCGATCACCGGGTCGGCGAGGCCGGCATACTCGGCATAGGCGCCGCCGACGGGGGCGTCGTCAGGCAGCTCGACGATGCCGTCGTGGTCGTCGCCGAGCGCCATCTCGCGCAGCGACAGCAGCATGCCGGCGCTTGCCACGCCGCGTATCTCGCCGGTCTTGAGCACGCTTCCGGTCGCCGGGATGGTGCTGCCCGGCGGGGCGAACACGACGTGCAGGCCGCGCCTCGCGTTCGGCGCGCCGCAGACGACGGAGACCGGCTCGCCCGACCCGATATCGACGCGGCAGGCGCGCAGCCGGTCGGCGTTCGGATGCGGCAGCGCCTCGACGATACGGGCGATGCGGAAGGCGGCGAGCGGTGCGGCGCGATCCTCGACGCCCTCGACCTCAAGGCCGATGGCGCTCAGCCGCTCGGTGATCTGCGCCAGCGTCGCGTCCGTCTCGAGATGCTGGCGCAGCCAGGAGAGCGAAAACCTCACCCGATGCCCTCGTGCAGCGAGGCGGCGGCGAGCGCCGAGAAACCGTAATGCCGCAGCCAGCGCAGGTCGCTCTCGTAGAACGGCCGCAGGTCGGCGATGCCGTGCTTCAGCATGGTCACCCGCTCGACGCCCATGCCGAACGCAAAACCCTGCCACTGGCGCGGGTCGATGCCGCAATTCGCCAGCACCTTGGGGTGGACCATGCCGGAACCGAGTATCTCCAGCCAGTCGGAGCCGGCGCCGAGTTCGCCGCTGCGCCGGTTCCAGCCGATATCGACCTCCATCGACGGCTCGGTGAACGGAAAATAGCTCGCCCGAAAGCGCACCGGCAGGGTGGCGATGCCGAAAAACGCGCGCAGGAAGTCGATCAGGCAACCCTTGAGGTGGGCGAGTGTGATCGAACGCTCGATCACCAGCCCCTCGCATTGGTGGAACATCGGGCTGTGCGTCGCGTCGTGATCGGCGCGGTAGGTGCGGCCGGGAACGATCACCCGGAACGGCGGCGCGCGCTCCAGCATCGTGCGCACCTGCACCGGCGAGGTGTGCGTGCGCAGCACCCGCGCCGCTGTCCCGCCAGGTGCCGGCGGCAGATAAAACGTGTCGTGGTCGGCGCGCGCCGGGTGGTGCGCGGGAATGTTGAGAGCAGAAAAATTGTGCCAGTCGGTCTCGACGTCGGGACCTTCGGCAATGCTGAAGCCCATCGCGCCGAAGATCGCTTGCATTTCCTCAAGCGTGCGGCTGATCGGGTGGATCAGGCCCGGCGCCTCAGGCAGCGGCGGCAGCGTGATGTCGATGCGCTCGGCGGCGAGCCTTGCCTCTAGCGCCTGCCGCTCGAGCTCGGCCCGGCGCGCCTCGACGGCATCGGTGAGCGCCTGCTTCAGCCGGTTCAGCGCCGCGCCGCGCTCGCGCCGCTCGTCGGGCGAGGCCTTGCCCAGGGCTTTCAACAGACCGGTCAGGCTGCCGGACTTGCCTAGCACGCCGACGCGCACCGCGTCCCAGGCCCGCAGATCGGCGCAGTTGGCGAGCCGCGCGTTGGTGTCGGCTGCTAGCGCGTTCAGGTCGTCCATTGCTTGAGTTCCAAGGAAGGCCAGGGCTTTGCCCTGGACCCACCAAGGGCCGGTGGGCCCTTGGATCCCGTTTTTTAAGCTGCTTCTGGTTCGGTCGCGGCGGTCATTGCGGCTTGCACCGACTTTACGATCTCGGCGAACGCCGCCGCGTCGTCGTAGGCGATCGCCGCCAGCACCTTGCGATCGATCACGATGCCGGCCTGGTTGAGGCCGTGGATGAACCGGCTGTAGGTGATGCCGTGCTCGCGCGTCGCCGCGTTGATGCGCTGTATCCACAGGCCGCGGAACTCGCGCTTCTTCACCCGGCGGTCGCGATAGGCGTATTGCAGCGACTTCTCGAGCCGCTCGAGCGCGATGCGGTAGTTCGTCGACGAACGGCCGAAGAACCCCTTGCTCTGCGCCAGCACCTTCTTGTGACGGGCGTGGGTGGTGACGCCCCGTTTTACGCGTGCCATCCGCGGCGCTCCTCAGACCAGGCCATACGGCGCCCACTGCTTGACGGTCAGGCCGTCAGCGTGGGTGAGCGTCTGGCTGCCGCGGTTGGAGCGGATCGCCTTCTGCGGGCGGGCGCTCAGATTGTGGCGCTTCTTGCCCGGGCCGGCGAGCACCTTGCCGGTGGCGGTAATCTTGAACCGCTTCTTCACCGACGACTTGGTCTTCAACTTGGGCATTTCGGTCTCCTACATCTCGGACCCTGGCGGCCTCCGGGGCGGAGTGCGGCGCAGGCATCGCGGCCAGGCATGCCCATTCCAGGCCCGGACGCGCGATCAGGGGCGGGTGTATAGAGTCCGCACGCGCCACCCGCAAGCCTGTCACGGCGCGCGGTGTAGGTAGCACGCGGTGTGTCCGGTTTAGGTAGCACTCGATCTGTCCGGTGAGG
>CAXTSD010000381.1:0-2559 GCA_964246775.1 uncultured Acetobacteraceae bacterium
GGCACCGGCGTCTCGGTGATCCTGCGCAACCGGGCGCGGCAGACCCAGATCGTCAGTGCCGGCGGCGCCAACCTGCTCGCCCGCGCAGCACAGGTGGAGGCGGCGGCGCTGCGGCCAGGCACCACGCTGTTGCTGCAGATGGGGATGGATCACGCCGAGCTTGCGGCGCTGATCCACTGCGCTCGCGTTGGCGGCGCGCGCATCGTGCTGAACTTCTCGCCGCCCGGCCTGATCGACGCCGAGGCGCTGCGCCTGGTCGACGTCCTGTTGCTCGACGAGGAGGATGCCGGCTGGCTCGGCGAGCACCTGGGCGCCGGCGTCGGCGCGGGCTCGTTGCAGGCGGCGCTCGGCGTCGCGGTGGTGCGCACGATGGGGGTGATCGGGGTGGAGTTCGCCGACGCCGACGGGCGTTACGACAGGCTCGCGTCGCACCCCGCGCACGAGGTCGACCGCACGGCGGCGCAGGATTGCTTTGCCGGCGTGCTCGCCGCGGCGCTCGACCGCGGGCGCCCGCTTGCCGAGGCCGTGCGTCGCGCCAACGTCGCCGCGGCGCTGAGTTGCGAGCGGGTCGGCCTGCAGGTCAGCTTTCCGGTGACGGCCGAGATCGACCAGGCGATCGAGAGCGAGCTGCAGCGGGATCTGGCGGCGCTGCGCCGGCCCGCCTCGTGACCAGCCGATGCCGGCGCGCCTTGCCATCGCCGGCGTTGCGGTCCATTGCTTCGATATTGTCCGTTTACACCCGTGGCTGCGGGTGCTTGAGACAGGCCAGTGCTCCCGCCGTTTTTACGAGGAGCTGTCGTGCCCGACTCCGATCCGCCGATCCAATCCCCGACGTCGAACCGCCTGCTGGCCGCCTTGCCGGACGAGCTGCTGACGCCGCTGCTGGGCAAATGCAGCCGCGTGCCGCTGATCTCCCGGCAGGTGCTCTATAAGGCCGACGACGCGATCACGTCCGTCTATTTTCCCGAAACCGGCATGATCTCGCTGGTCGCGAACCTCGAGGAGGGCGTGCAGGCCGAGGTCGGCATCATCGGGCGCGAGGGCCTGCTCGGCACCTCGCTGATCTGTGGCGTCGACATCGCCTTCAACGAGGCGATGGTGCAGATCCCCGGCACCGCGCTGTGCATGAGCGCCGAGACGTTCCGCCAGGAGCTGGAGGAGGCGACGCTCAAGGGGCTGCTGCAGCTCTACAGCGTGTCGCTGCTGATCCAGGTCTCGCAGACCGCGGCCTGCAACGGGCGTCACGGGCTGGAGCAGCGACTGGCGCGCTGGCTGCTGATGGCGGCCGACCGCGTAGACGGCGACGAGCTGCCGCTGACCCAGGAGTTCATGGCGTTGATGCTCGGGGTGCACCGCCCAAGCATCACGGTGACCGCCGGCATACTGCAGCGCGCCGGGCTGATACGCTATGCGAGCGGCATGATCACCGTGCTCGACCGGGCGAGCCTCGAGGCGTCGGCCTGCGAATGCTACCGCACGGTGCAGCGGCGCTCGGCGCGACTGCTCGGCCGCCTCGCGCCGTAGCCGCTGGCGGCGACCTGACCGACGCCGCGGCCTCGGTCGCCAAGCTACTGTTCATGAAAGAATTCAAACGGTTCTCACGGTGCTCGGCCGGCATCGCCGGACGCGAGCAGCCGACGCACCGTCTCCACCAGCGTCGACGGGAAGAACGGCTTCGGCACGACCGCCTCGTTCGGCCCGAGTTCGGCGAGCGCGTCGGGGCGCGCGGTGATGTAGACGACCGGCACCAGCGGCCAGCGCTGGCGCATCAGCCGGGACACGCCGAGGCCGTTGCGCGCGCCGGGCATGTGGATGTCGGTCACCAGCAGGTCGAACGCCGTCCTCGCCTGCTTGATCAGCGTCCAGGCCCGCTCGCCGTTATCGGCCTGCGAGACGTCAAAACCTGCATCGTAGAGCACTTCTGCCACGATGGCGCGGATGAGCGGCTCGTCTTCGACCAGGAGGATACACACGCACCGCTCAACGCCACGATCGCAATGCCGCTTTGCCGATGCGGCATAACTCCTCGTGAGTCGGGTGGCGCTTGAGCGACGAGGCGAGGGCTCCGCTCTCGCCTCAGCCTGGGCGCCGCAACGCGGCAATGTAGTTCACCGCGAGGTCGCGGCTCTCGCGCCAATGTCTCAGTGCCAGGTCAGGCACCATGCCGGCGATGGCGGTGACGCTGAGGCCGGCGGCGCGGGCGGCGGCGGCGAGTTCGGCAGGGGTGACAAAGGCGCGCCAGTCATGCGTGCCGGCCGGCAGCAGCCGAAGCACGTATTCGGCGCCGATTTTCGCCGTCGCCAGCGAGCGCAGCGTCCGGTTGATCGTGCTGATGAACAGCAGGCCGCCCGGCGCCAGCAGGCCCGCGAGCCCGCGCAGCAACTGGTCGCGGTCGGCGACGTGCTCGATCACCTCGAGTGCGGCGATGGCGCCGAAGCGGGCGCCGTCGCGGCGCAGCTCGTCGAGGCCGGCCTGCCGGTAGCTCAGCGCCAGGTTCTGGCCCTCGGCGTGGGCGCGCGCGGCGGCGATCGCGGCGCCGGCGGCGTCAACGCCGGTGAC
>CAXTSD010000382.1:0-2545 GCA_964246775.1 uncultured Acetobacteraceae bacterium
CTCTACCGCCTGCCGCTCGCCGTGCGGGTGCCGTTCCTCACCTCGCTGCGCCACCAGCTCGAGGCCGGGCGTCAGTTCGGCGCGGCGCTCGGCGCCGGGGCGCGCGTGGTGCGCGACAGCCTGCGCCCGCCGGTGGTGATCGTCGCCGAAGGCGAGCCGGTCGAAGCCGAGCCGCTCGAGCGGTTCGACGAGCAGGCCGCACCCGGCGACACGCTGGTCGCCCTCGGCTCGCCGTGGTCGAACCCGGATTACGGCGCCCTCGGCGCCCGGTTGCGGCGCGAGCGGGGCATGCGCTTTGCCGTGCTGGTCTACGACATCGTGGTGCTGCGCCGCCCCGAATGGTGCGACCCGACGCTGATCCCGGTGTTCAGCCGCTGGCTGCGCGGCATCCTGCCGGTCTGCGACACCGTGCTGTGCATCTCGGAGGCGACCTCGCGCGACGTGGCGCGCTACGCCGCCGAGCAGGGACTGCCGCTCGCAGCACCGCCGGTCACCATCCCGATCGGCTCGGGGTTCTCGCCCGGCTTGAGCGAGCGTGCGGCCGAACCCGCGATCGAAGCCGCGGTCGAAGCGGGGGCGGAGAGCGTCGGCCCGCCGCCGCGGCCGCCGCCGGCCGGCCCGTACGCGCTCATCGTCTCGACGATCGAGGCGCGCAAGAACCACATCCTGCTGTTCCACGTCTGGCGGCGCCTGCTCGACGAGATGCCGGCCGACAGCGTGCCGAGCCTGGTGTTTGCCGGCCGGCCCGGCTGGCTGGTCGAGGACCTGCTGCAGCAGATGCGAAACGCCGACATGCTGGGCGGCAAGATCGTGCTGTTCGGCAGCCCGACGGATCACGAGCTCGACCTGCTGTATCGCGGCTGCCTGTTCACCCTGTTCCCCTCCTTCTACGAGGGATGGGGGCTGCCGGTGACGGAGAGCCTCGCCTATGGCCGGCCCTGCCTGATCTCCAACGCCACCTCGCTGCCCGAGGCCGGCGGGTCGCTTGCGCGGTATTTCGATCCGGGCAGCACGAGCGAGGCGTTCGCCGTCATACGCGCGACGATCCGTGACCGGCCAGGTCTGCAGGCCTGGCAGCAGCGCATCGCGCGGGATTTCCGCCCGGTGCCGTGGAGCCGCTCGGCGGAGGCGGTGCTGGCGGCGCTCAGAGCGGCAGGCGATCAGGTGGATCCACCTGATCGCGTAAAGCTGCTCGATAAAACAACCAGCTAGGGGGTACGCCATGGAACGTGGCTCAAGCACCGCCGGCTCTACAGCTTCGGCAAACCGTCCGATTACCCGACGCTTGAACCCCTGATTGCCGGGCGCATCAACCTGGCCCTGATCCGCAGCCAGCGCCGCGACGGAGGATGCGAGCCGAGCGAGGCCGCTCCGGGCCGCACCTGCACCCTTCCTCAAGGCGGCATGATGGCCGTCATAGTCGGAGCTTGGCGGGGGAGAGGAGGAAGCGCGCGAACTGTTTGATCGACTGACCAAAGACAAGGGCGGTCAGGACATAACCCCGGACGGGCATGTCGGGCAGGTAATCAGGTTACTGGACGGCAGCATCATCGGCCTGCGTCCAGTATCGAAAAGCGGACCGCCTACAATCGACATTAAGATACCTGGCTTGGGTGTACGCGAACTAAAATTCCCTGGGAGGACGCCGTGAAAACCCTGGATGATAAGCAAGTACAAACCTTGATCGACGAGTTCTACTCGGAATCTTCTGAGGGCATTGTCGGTCTGTTTGCTATCGCACAGGCCGTAGAGGATCTGATCCCTAATGCTGATGCTGCACGGGAACAGACACTGCAAATTGTGGACGGCTTGCTGTCCAAAGGGATGGCCGCCGGCGACTCACCTTACAGCGCTGGCGGTTACCAGCCCTGGCCTAACCAGAATCGGACGACCGTCATGCACCGCATTCGATCCGAGTGGATGGATCTTGGTCGCTCGCCAAGCATTCCAGATATCGCATGGTTCGGACCCGCTAAGCAGGCATAAACGGAAACCATCATCGGATTGGGCCGTCATGATGCTCCGAAGTAGGTACCAGCCGAAGATCCAATGTTCTTGGTTTGTCCGCTTATGCGTACATAAAGCCTCGTTCGTCAGTTCTGGCTACCAGGCCAAAACCTGCCAGGGAAGAGCGAATTTCCGCCAGGCTGGTCCGATGACCGGATCATTGGGGAGATCGAGAGCGTAGCAAATGATCCAGCCTCCTCCCGGCAACCTGGACGCAGGGGGCGTACGGTCGTCAGTGGTAGTCGTGGCGGCGTAGACATAGACGTGGTTGTCGAGGGCGACGGAAAGACGATTGTAACAGGTTTCCCGACTAACACTCCGCGCAACCCGAAAGGACCGAAATAGTGGCCTTCACCGCGCAAGACGCACAAACCGTCGAAAACTACCTCAATCAGATCATTGATCTGGCTCATTTAACAATGAACGACCGAGACCGGTTCCAGGTAAGACGCTACATAAACGCCGGGGAGTACGGCCTAGCATTAGACGACATGGCCGACATCGTCCTGAACTCGGAAAAGCCTGTTACCACAGAGTT
>CAXTSD010000383.1:0-2535 GCA_964246775.1 uncultured Acetobacteraceae bacterium
CCCAGGCAGCGGCCCGCCGCCGGCCAGGATGCCGAGGCACGCCGCCGTCACTCCGGCTCGCCGGCCTTGAGCGCCGGGCGGATCAGGCCACGCCGGCTCGGCGCGTCGACAAAGGCGAGCAGCTCCTCGACCAGAGGATCACCCGCCGCCCCGTCCCGCACCGACGCGAGCTTGTCGGCGAACACGCGTCCCGGATGCTCGGCATCCTCGCCGAACAGCGCGTGCACGGCGGCGCGCAGCCGGTGCAGCCCCGCCTTGTCGACGCCGCGGCGCTTCAGCCCGATGACGTTGAGGCCGGCGAGACGCGCCCGGTTGCCGAGCACCGAGCCGAACGGGATCACGTCCGCCTCGACGCCGGAGACGCCGCCCACCATGGCGCCGCGGCCGATGCGCACGAACTGGTGCAGCGCCGCCGAGCCGCCGATCACCGCCCGCTCGCCGATCGTCACGTGGCCGCCCATCACCACGTTGTTGGCGACGATCACCCCGTCGCCGAGTTCGCAGTCATGGGCGACGTGCGTGACCGCCATCAGCAGGCAGTCCTCGCCGACCCTGGTGTGGCCGCTGCCGGTCACCGTGCCGCGATGCACCGTCACGTGCTCGCGCAGCTGGGTACGGGCGCCGATCGAACACAAGGTCGGCTCGCCGCGATACTTCAGGTCCTGCGGCGGCAGGCCGACGCTGCAGAACGGGTAGAGCACCGCCGACGCGCCGATGGTCGTCCGCCCGTCGACGACGACGTGCGAAATCAGACGGACGTCGTCGCCGAGCGCCACCTCGGCGCCGACATGGCACCACGGCCCGATCTCGACCCGCTGGCCGAGCGCGGCGCCGGGCTCGACGATGGCGGTGGGGTGGACGCGTGCGGACATCGAAACCTGACGGACTATGATCGTGGCGCCGGCTGGCTGCCGCTCGCCTAGCGCCTGATCGTTTCAGGTCGGATCAACCTGAAACGTGGATCAGCCGCTCTGACAACGGCTAGAGCAGGGCCGGTGAACGAATGTGAACCGGTCATGCTCTAGCTGACGAACGAGCCGGGCGGCCCGTCGAGGATCATCGCGCTGTAGGTCGCCTCGGCCACGGACACGCCGTCGACCTTGGCGACGCCGCTGAACTTCCACACGTTGGCGCGCTGGCGCTCCTTCTTCACGTGGATGCGCAGCAGGTCGCCAGGCACCACCGGGCGGCGGAACTTCGCGCCCTCGATGGTCATGAAGTAGACCAGACGCCCGAGCGCCTGCTTGCCCAGCGTCTGCACGACGAGCACGGCGGCGGTCTGCGCCATCGCCTCGATGATCAGCACGCCAGGCATCACCGGGTGATGCGGAAAGTGGCCGGGGAAAAAGCTCTCGTTGACCGAGACGGCGTGGATGCCGGTGGCGGACTGGTTGAGCACGACCTCCTCGATGCGGTCGATCATCAGCATCGGGTGGCGATGCGGGATCGCCCGCATGATGCCGGCGATGTCGATCGTGCCGTCCGGCTTCACGTCGGAGTCGGACGCCGCCTGCGCCGGCTCGGCTGTTGGCTCGGCCGGCGCGTCTGCCGGCTCGGAGTTCGGACTCACCGACCGGTCCATCTCCGGCTCAGCCTGCATCCAGGTTCGTCCCGCCGGCCTTGCCGCGGCCGGCGCGCGCGGCGCGGCGCAGGAAGACGACGTTGCGGAAGAACTCGCGCACCGGCATCGCCGGGCTGCCGACCACGTCGGCGCCGGCCTCGACATCGGCCATCACCCCGGCCTGGGCGCCGATGCGTGCGCCGCGGCCGATCCGCAGATGTCCGGTCAACCCCGCCTGCGCCGCGATCACGACGAAATCCTCGACTGTTGTGGAGCCCGCGCTGCCAGCCTGCGCCATCACGACGCAGCATCGGCCGAGGCGCACGTTGTGCCCAATCTGCACCAGATTGTCGAGGCGCGAGCCGGCGCCGATCACGGTGTCCCGGGCCGAGCCGCGGTCGACGGTGCTGTTGGCGCCGACCTCCACGTCGTCCTCCAGGATCACCCGGCCGAGCTGCGGCACGGTGAGCGGCCCCGACTTGGTGGTGGCGAAGCCGAACCCCTCCTGGCCGATCCTGGCACCAGGATAGACGAACACGCGCTCGCCGAGCAAAGCGTGGCTCAATCCCGCCTGGGCGCCGATCCGGCAGTCCCGCCCGAGCACGACGCCCTCGCCGATCAGCGCCCCGGCGCCGATCCGGCAGCCCGGCCCGACCACCGCGCCGCCGAGCACGATCGCCATCGGCCCGATCTCGGCCGAGGCGTCGACTGTCGCCTCGGCATCGACGTGGGCCGAGGGGTGGACACCGGGACGGAGCGGCGGCGGCGGGTGGAACAGGGCCGCGACCAGCGCCCAGGCGACGTAGGGCTCCTCGCTGACGATGCCGGCGGCGTGCGGCGGCAGGCGGGGCAGCATGTCGGGGTGCAGGATGACGGCGCCGGCCGCCGTCGCTTCCAGCGCCGGCAGGTATTTGCGGTTGTCGAGGAAGCTGACCTCGCCGCCGCACGCCGCCGGCATCGTCAGCGAGGAGCCC
>CAXTSD010000384.1:0-2531 GCA_964246775.1 uncultured Acetobacteraceae bacterium
GATTTCAAAGGCTCCGCCTTTGATGGGGTCAAGGGGCAAAGCCCCTTGCCTTTACTAACCTTGCAACCCCTAGGCCAAGCTAAGCGCCGGCATGCCGGTAACCTCGATGTGGCCCGGGCTTTCGATCGACTGGCCGAAGCTCAGTTCGTATTCGTGCACGTCGCCGTCGCGACGCAACTCGGTGAAGCCGGCGCGTGAGAACACCTCGCGGCAGGGCAGGTTGTCCCTGGTCGGCCTGATTTCGGCGAAGATGTCGGCCTGGTCGCCGTGGGCGCGTATGCGCTCGACGGCGTGGGCGACGGCGCAGACCTCGATGTCCATGCCGAGCACGCGGCAGCTCATGACCATCTGCACGATGCTGCAGCCGCTGAGATAGAGCGCGCCGACCAGGCCGTATTCGGCGAAGCGGTCGCTCACCCGAAAGCCGAACACCTCGCCGCCCTCGGCGATGAACTCCTGCAGTTCGGCCGCGGTCCAGCGCCTGCCGCTGGTGTTGAACTGGTTGGTCTTGTTGGTGAGTTCGAGCACCCGGATGAACTCCGGCTGGCCGCTCAGGACCGGGGTGAACGACACCCGGCTGTTGAGCGAGGCGAGGAACTCGGCCCGGCCGAGCGAGACGCGGGTCTCCTCGCGCACGATCTGGCCGCGGATCGCCTGCTCGCGCCCGATCGACTCGCTGGTCAGGTGCGCGATCTGGGTTTCGGCCGACCACAGCAGGATGCGCCGGGTGAGATAGGGATTGGCGCCGATGCAGCGTATGTCGGGCAGCGCGGCGCGCACCGCCTCGCGCTCGATTGGGTTGTCGTCGACGAACACCGCGCTTTTCGCCTTGATGTTGAACTCCGCCAGTATCTCGCGGATGTTCTCCGCCTTCGGTTGCCAGTTGATCTTCACCGAGGCGAAATCCTCGAGCTTGATGAAGCCCGGGTTCACGACGTTGTCCCAGTTCTCGCGCACTACCTCGAGCTCGTTCTTCGAGCAGATCGCGACCAGTATGCCGCGCGCGCGCAGCTGGTGGACGGCGTCCCACAGCCCGATCGCCCACTCGGCGAAGGGCGGCTTGTGCTCGGTGTCGGCCCGGTAGTCCTCGGCGATCTGGCCGCGCCAGAGCGTGTGGTCGAGGTCGAAGATCACCGCCTTCACCTGGTCGACCTGGCGCAGCGTGCGGAAACTCGACAGCACCTGGTCGAACACGGCGCGATACAGGTCGTTCGGCCGGGTCTCGTAGAACCGGCTCATATGCGGCACCACCTCGATGCGCGCGTTCTCGTACATGTCATATTGCTCCTGCCACATGACCGAGCCATGGGTGGAGAAGCTCAGCGCGTCGTCGAGGAACAGGCGCTTGCCGAAGCTCGCCGCCAGCGCCTCGCTGTCGCACAGATAGGCGTTGTCCTGGCGGGCAACGGCGGCGGCGAGATAGTCGTTGAAGCGGCGGACGATGGTGGTGAGGTCGTGCGGCGTGCCGCGCCGCTCCAGGCTCGCCGCCATGTTGCTCTGCGGCACGAAGAAGTTGGCGACGAAGGCCGGAACGCCGTAGCGCTTGGTGTAGGTGAGCCCGGTCTCCAGCATGGCGTCGATGATGGCGTAGCCGTCCGACAGTATGGTCTCGACGAAATCCGGCGCGTTGAGCCGCGCGGTCTCGATCACCCGGTCGGTGATGACGGTGCGCAGCGGTATCTGCACGTATTGAAAGTCGTACTCGTGGGCGGGGGAGGGCGGCTCCTCGGGCAGCACGCCGGCGTTGTTGACGGTCATGAAGTCGAAGATGATCTGCGGGTTCTGCGCCCGGAACTGGTTCACGTAGCGGTCGGCAAGGCAGGAGCCGAGCACCAGCACCTTATGCACCGGCGTCGGCGTGACCTGCAGCTCGGTCGGGAACAGGAACTGCGACGGCGTCAGCGCCGAGCTGCCGCCATAGCCGGGAGTGCCTTCGGCGGAGCACTCGCGGATGGTGAATTCCTCGATATGCGGGTCGTAGGGCGAGGTCATCACCAGGTTGAGGCCGCCGTCGCGCACGTACAGCGTCTTCAGCTCCCACATCACCTGGCCGTCCTCGCGCCGGATCAGCAGCGTGCCGTCCTCGAACGACCAGGTGGCCTCGTTCGGATGCTCGTACAGCTCGACACGGCCGGACGGCGCGAAGTGGAACGGCTTCCAGCGGAACGGCAGGTGGATCGGGCCGAACAGCCAGTTCGTGTTGGACAGCTTGCTCGCCGAAAGGCTCAGCTCGACATTCAGCATCGTGCACCCGCTGGAATGGATTTGTGCCGCCAGTTTCCGGCCAAGCCATCCCGCGAGCAACTAAAATGTGCGAGCGCATTAATCAAACTTTGATAACACAACTACAGTTTGTATGTAAGTACCTACTGCAACCTGTCATCAGGAAGATGCACCCCCGTCTACACCGCCGCGATGCCGTCATTGGTGCGGCTGACCGGCTGGATGCCGGTGGCGCCGGCGTCGCGCATGATCGCCACCGCGCGCTCGCGGCGCTCGGCGTCGCGCGTGTGCACGGCGAGCACCAGCTC
>CAXTSD010000385.1:0-2528 GCA_964246775.1 uncultured Acetobacteraceae bacterium
TGAAGCGGCGGCGCTCAAGGCGATCGTCCTCACCGGCCCCGCGATCGGGATCGCCCGTCTCGTAACAACGACCGTTCTCGTCGCAGCTGGTCCGCACCTCGACGATCGGCGCCCGCGCCGCCTGCCGGGTCGCCCGCTCGCGCTCGGCGATGCGCTGCTCGCGCAGCCGCTCGCGGGTCACCGCGTCGGGCAAGGCCGGGCGGGACGGCGTCGTGCCGAGCTTCGGATACGGCAGATTGTTGCCCGGCGGCGGCGGCCGCTGCTCGGCGACGGGCCCGCCCTCGAGCTGATGCCACCAGGCGACTGGCGTCTCGAGCGGATCGCGGGCGCAACCGGCGAGGCAGGCGCACAGGGCGAGAGGCGCAAGCAAAGCTGCGCCACGCGCGTTGCTGGTGCGACCTGCGTCGGCTTGAACGGCCAGGGGGCGGCACGTAGTGTCGCACCGTCGAACGCCGTGACGCTGCCGCCTCGCCCTGACCATAAACAGACCCGCCGCTGAATGCGGGCACCATCTAGCGCGGCGCACGGCCCGCGGGAAAGGATGTCCTGAAGCGATGGACGAGATCGAGCCGGACGCGACGCCGTTCAGGCTGCCTGATCCGGCGGCGCTCACCCGCACGATGTCCGACATCGCCGAACGCTCGCAGCGCATGGTGCAGGATTGGCTGCGCCGGCAGTCCGACGCGCCAGGCAGCGCCGGCGCGACGACGATCGGCAACGCCTTCATCGAGATGACGGCGCGGCTGATGGCAAACCCCGCCCGCCTCGTCCAGGCGCAGCTCGGCTTCTGGCAAGACTACATGACGCTGTGGCAGAACACGACGCGCCGCCTGCTCGCCGGCCCCACGTCAGACGGCCCGTCTGGAGGTCCGTCAGGCGGCGTGACGCCGGCGGCTGGCTCCCGCGACGCGGCCCGTCCTGGCGAGGGCGCCTGGAAGGCCGGCGAGGTGTTCGATTACATCAAGCAGTCCTACCTGCTCTCCGCCCGCTACGTTCAGCAGGTCGTCGCCAGCACCGGCACGCTCGACCGCCGCTCGGCGCAGAAGGTCGACTACTACGCAAAACAGTTCATGGACGCGCTCAGCCCGTCCAGCTTCCTGCTCACCAGCCCCGAGGTGCTGCGCCGCACGGCGGAGACCGGCGGCGAGAACCTGCTGCGCGGGCTGAACAACCTGCTCGCCGACCTCGAGAACGGTCGCGGCCGCCTCGCCTTCCGGCCGGCCGAAGCGGAGCGCTTCACCATCGGCGAGACGATCGGCGCGACGCCGGGCAAGGTGGTGGCGCAGAACGCGGTGATGCAGCTCATCCAGTACGCCCCGACGACCGAGATGGTGCTGAGGCGGCCGCTGCTGATCGTGCCGCCCTGGATCAACAAGTTCTACGTGCTCGACTTGCGGCCGAAGAACAGCCTGGTGCGCTGGGCGGTGGCGCAGGGCCACACGGTGTTCATGATCAGCTGGATCGATCCCGCGCAGGATCAGGCCGGACTCGGCTTCGAGGACTACCTCAAGCTCGGCGTGCTGGACGCGCTTGACGCGGTCGAGCGGGCGAGCGGCGAGCGCGCGGTCAACACGCTCGGCTACTGCCTGGGCGGCACCCTGCTCGCCGCCGCCGCCGCCTGGCTCGCGCAGCACGACGCGAGGCGCATCGCCTCGATGGCGCTGCTCGCCACCATGCTCGATTTCAGCGAGACCGGCGAACTCGGCGTGTTCATCGACGAGGAGCAGCTCGACGCGATCGGCGCGGAGGAGGCCGGCGAGACGGCCGGCCCCGATGCTGACGCCGATGCCGGGTCCGGCGGCGGCGCGAGCGGCGGCACGTTCGACATGCTGCGCGCCTCCGACCTCATCTGGTCGTTCGTGGTCAACAACTATGTGCTCGGCAACGACCCGTTTCCCTACGACCTGCTGTATTGGAACTCCGATCTGACGCGCGTGCCGGCCCGCCTGCACCGCTTCTACCTGCAACACATGTATCTGAGGAACGAACTCGCCCATGCCGGCCGGCTGACGCTGCTCGGCACGCCGATCGACCTCGGACGGATAGCGGCGCCCGCCTACGTCCTCGCCGCGCGCGAGGACCACATCGCACCCTGGCGTTCCGCCTACAGGAGCGCCGAGCTTCTCGGCGGCGCCACGCGCTTCGTGCTCGCCGCCTCCGGCCACATCGGCGGCGTCGTCAACCCGCCGGAAGGCGGCAAATACAGCCACTGGGTCGGCTCGCACCTGCCGCAGACCGCATCGGAATGGTTCGCCGGCGCCACCGAAATGGCGGGCTCGTGGTGGCCCGACTGGCACCGCTGGACGATCGCCCGCGGCCGCGAACGCGTCCGCGCACGCATCCCCGGCGAAGGCGCGCTCACGGCACTCGAGGAAGCACCCGGAAGCTACGTGCGGCGGGCTTCCTGAGGTAAGGCAAGGGCTCTGCCCTTGACCCGCTGGGCCGAGCCGGCCCAGACCGGCATTTATTGAAATTCAGCGGGCAGCCTTGCGTGCTTTGCGAAATAAATGGATTTTAAAGGCTCCGCC
>CAXTSD010000386.1:0-2507 GCA_964246775.1 uncultured Acetobacteraceae bacterium
CTGGTATCAGAGTCTTTGTCTCGCGCGCCGCCGGCCGCCAACCCGGCGCGCATACTAACTTCATCGGCCGGCGCTACTCGTAGCCGTGCTCATGCAGGTACTGGTGCCAAGGCCCTCGGCTCTGCGCGTCGGTCGCGCATCCGGCCAAGCCGAGCAGCACCACGGCAAGCGTCAGCAGCGGCGTGATCCTGTCGCACATTATGCAAGTCTCCGGCCATCAGGTTTGGCCAGGCGTCAACGCGCGAGCCGGCGGCCGGCTCATCATGGTCCGGCTCATCATGGTAACGGGCGCGTGATCCGTGTCGCAATGCAGCGCGCCCGGCACGACGTACTGCGATAGAAGTCGGGCCTGGCGCCTGGCGACCTGACGCGGAGATACCATGCCGTCGCTGTTCGACCCGATCTCGCTTGGCGCCATTCGCGCCGCCAACCGCATCCTGATGGCGCCGCTGACCCGCGCCCGGGCCAGCCGCGCCCACGTGCCGACGCCGGTCATGGTCGACTACTACACCCAGCGCGCCGCCGCCGGGCTGATCATCACCGAGGCCACCGGCATCACGCAGGAGGGTCTTGGCTGGCCGTACGCGCCAGGCATCTGGTCCGACGAGCAGGTCGCCGCCTGGCGTGCGGTCACGCACTCGGTGCATCAGGCCGGCGGCAAGATCGTCTGCCAGCTCTGGCACATGGGCCGCATCGTCCACCCAAGCTTCAACAACGGCACGCAGCCGGTCTCCGCCTCCGCCACCACCGCGCCCGATTTCGCCCACACCTACGAGGGCAAGCAGCCTTACGTCGAGGCGCGCGCGCTGCGGCTGGACGAGATCCCCCGCATACTCGCCGATTATGAACGGGCGGCGCGCAACGCGCTCGCCGCCGGTTTCGACGGCGTGCAGATCCATGCCGCGAATGGCTACTTCATCGACCAGTTCCTGCGCGCCAACGCCAACCTGCGCGATGACGCCTATGGCGGCCCGATCGCCAACCGCATACGGCTGCTGCGCGAGGTGGCGCAGACCGTTGCCGACGCCATCGGCGCCGAGCGCACCGGCGTCCGACTGTCGCCGAACGAGCCGATCCAGGGCGTCGCCGATCCGGACCCCGAGGCGCTGTTCAGCGCCGCCGCCGCGGCGTTGTCCGAGATCGGCATCGCCTTTCTCGAATTGCGTGAACCCGGCGAGCACGGCACCTTTGGCCGCGCCGCCTTCCCGCCGGTCGCCCCCAGCATCCGGCGGGCGTTTGCCGGCCCGCTGGTGCTGAACTCGGATTACGTCGGTCACTCGGGTCAGGCGGCGCTCGATGCCGGCGTTGCGGACGCGATCACCTTCGGGCGCACGTTCATCGCCAACCCGGATCTGCCGGCGCGCCTGCGCCAGGGCGCACCGCTCGCCGCCGACGACCGGGCGACCTGGTACAGCCAGGGCGACGAGGGCTATGTCGACTACCCGACCTGGAGCGCCAAGGCGGCGTAGCCAGGCGGCGGCACCGCCGATCACCGTTGGCGGTGACCGACATCGATAAGCCCGGCCGAGGCGCGCTCGGCAGGCGCGGCCTCGCCGCGGCCGGCCTGCTGCTCGCCGCGCGCTGCTCGCCGTTGCAGGTGCTGAACGACGTCGCGCCGCGGCGACGTGTCGCGACCGGCCTCGCCTATGCCGGCGGGGAGCGTCACCGGCTCGACGTCTACGCCCCCGACGCCTCCGGGCGGCGCCGGGACGGCGCGCCGGCGCCGGTCATCGTGTTCGTCTATGGCGGCAACTGGGACAGCGGCAGCCGGGCGATGTACGGCTTTGTCGGCGGCGCGCTGGCGGCCGGCGGCGCGGTGGCGATCATTCCGGACTACCGCCTGTATCCCGCCGTGCGCTTCCCCGATTTCCTCTGCGACTGCGCGCTCGCCGTGCGCTGGGCGGCGGACCACGCCGATGCCTATGGCGGCGGCGGCCCGCTGTTCCTGATGGGCCACTCCGCCGGCGCCTATAACGTCGCCATGCTCGGCCTCGACCCGGGCTACCTCGCCGCCGTCGGGATCGACCGCAGGCGGCTGCACGGGGTGATCGGCCTCGCCGGACCATACGACTTCCTGCCGCTCGACACCGACGAGCTGCAGGACATCTTTGGGCCGCCGCGGCTCCTCGCGCGCACCCAGCCGGTCAATTTCGTCGATGCCGAGGCGCCGCCGATGCTGCTCTGCACGGGCGGCGCCGACGTGACCGTCCGTCCGTCCAACACCGAGCGTCTCGCCGCCCGCCTCCGCGCCGTCGGCCGGCCGGTGGCGGAGAGGATCTATCCCGGCATCGGCCATCGCGAGATCATCGGCGCGATCGCCGGTCCGCTGCGCTTCCTGGCGCCAACCCTGCGCGACACGCTGGCCTATGTCGGCCTCGGCACGCCCCTAGGCTGATGCCCTTAGGCTGATGCCCTGGGCTGATCGGGCCGCGACACGCGTCACGCGTCAGCCGCCCTCGTCCGGCGCCGGCGGCGTCCGGGCGTGCACCCGCCACACCGCGCCGGCC
>CAXTSD010000387.1:0-2492 GCA_964246775.1 uncultured Acetobacteraceae bacterium
CTCCGAGGGCAGCGACACCGCGTCGAGCCGGGCGGCGAGCGCCTGCGCGCGAGACTGCGCGCGGGCGGCATCCGCCGTCAGCACGCCGGCGATCGCCGCCTGCTCCAGCAGCGCCGTCGGCACGCTGTCATTTGACAGCCGTCGCAGCGCCAGCGCCATGTCGCGCAGCCACACCGCCTCGGCCGCAAGTTCCGCGCCCTCGAACACGCGGCCGTCGGCGTAGGCGAGCCGGCCGGCGCCGAGCGCCTTGTCGATCAGGTATTCCTCCAGCGCCCGGTCGTCCTTGAGGTAGCGCTCGTCGCTGCCGCGCTTCGCCCGGTAGAGCGGCGGCTGCGCGATGAACAGGTGCCCGCGCTCGATCAGCTCCTGCATCTGTCGGAAAAAGAAGGTCAGCAGCAGCGTGCGGATGTGCGAGCCGTCGACGTCGGCATCCGTCATGACGACGATGCGGTGATAGCGCAGCTTGCTCACGTCAAAACCGCCATGCTCGCTCTCGCCGCGGCCGATCCCGGTGCCGAGTGCGGTAATCAGCGTGCCGATCTCCGCCGAGCCGAGCATGCGGTCGAACCGCGCCCGCTCGACATTGAGTATCTTGCCTTTCAACGGCAGGATCGCCTGGAACTTGCGGTCGCGGCCCTGCTTTGCCGAGCCGCCGGCGCTGTCGCCCTCGACGATGAAGATCTCGCTCTTCGCCGGGTCGCGCTCCTGGCAGTCGGCGAGCTTGCCGGGCAGGGTGGAGACGTCGAGCACGCCCTTGCGGCGGGTCAGCTCGCGCGCCTTGCGTGCCGCCTCGCGCGCCGAGGCGGCGTCCATCACCTTGCCGATGATCGCGCGCGCCTCTTTCGGATGCGTCTCGAACCAGTGCGCGATCGCGTCCGCCGCCGCCGCCTGCACCACCGGCTGGACCTCGGAGCTGACCAGCTTGTCCTTGGTCTGCGACGAGAATTTCGGGTCCGGCACCTTGACCGAGAGCACCGCCGTCAAGCCCTCGCGCATGTCCTCGCCGGCGAGCGAGAGAGTGTCCTTCTTGCCCATGCCTTCGGCGTATCTGGTGACGACGCGGGTCAGCGCCTGGCGGAAGCCGGCCAGATGCGTGCCGCCGTCGCGCTGTGGAATGTTGTTGGTGAAACACAGCATCGTCTCGTGGAAACTGTCGTTCCAGGTCAGCGAGAATTCGACGCGGATGCCGATCTGGCTCTCCTCCGTCACCACCGTGATCGGCGGCGACAGCACCGAAGTCTTGGCGCGGTCGAGATACTCGACAAAGGCGCGCAGCCCGCCCTCGAAGCGGAACAGCAACTCGACAGGCGGCGCGTGCCGCTCGTCGCGCAGCACGATCGCCAGACCTGAATTGAGAAAGGCGAGCTCGCGCAGCCGCTTTTCGAGAATGGCGAAATCGAACTCGAGCTTGGTGAACGTCGCGGAGCTGGGCTTGAACGTCACCTCGGTGCCGCTCGGCCGATGCGACTGGCCGACCACGACCAGCGGCGCCACCGCATCGCCGTTCTCAAAGCGGATGAAGTGCTCGCTGCCATCGCGCCAGATGCGCACGTCCATCCATTCCGACAGCGCGTTGACGACCGCCGCGCCGACGCCGTGCAGCCCGCCGGACACCTTGTAGGAGTTCTGGTTGAACTTGCCGCCGGCATGCAGGCGGGTCAGCACCACTTCGGCCGCCGACACGCCCTCCTCGTGATGCATGTCCGTCGGGATGCCGCGTCCGTCGTCACGCACGGTGACCGAGCCGTCGCCGTTCAGCGTCAGCTCGCAGCGCGTCGCAAACCCCGCCTGCGCCTCGTCAACCGCGTTGTCGATGATCTCGAACGCCATATGGTGCAGGCCCGAACCGTCATCGGTGTCGCCGATATACATCCCGGGCCGCTTGCGCACCGCATCGAGGCCTCTGAGCACGGAGATCGACGCCGCATCGTAGACGTCTGCGAGCGGGGATTGAGGCGAGAGAATGGGCTCGGGCCCGGACCCACTCGAGGTGTTCTCGGACATGCCGATGGTAGACTCCTGATCTAGCGCCTGATCGTTTCAGGCTGGGTAGCCTGAGACGTGAATCAGCCGCTCCTAGAACAGCTGGAGCAGGGCCGGTGACCGAAGGTGAACCGGTCATGCTCAAGCCGAATAGACTGAAATATAATGTTTTTGGCGATTTTAGCGAGGGCCGCGACGACAGAAAGTCAGACCGTCGAGCAATCATCCCGCCGCACTCCGCCAAAGCCGGTGACCCAGCCCGCGGCGATGCCACGCAACGCCGCGAAATCAGCCGCGTCGGTGCCGGTGAGCAACGCCTGGGCGGGCAGGGCGGCGAGCGCGGCGAACAGCGCCTCGCGGCGCGCGCGGTCGAGATGCACCGTCGGCTCGTCGAGCAGCAGCAGCGGTGCGAAACCGCGCGCCTCGGCGACCAGCGCCGCGTGCCCGAGCACGGTTGCGACCAGCAACGCCTTCTGCTGGCCGGTGCTCGCCGCCGCGGCGGCGAGCAC
>CAXTSD010000388.1:0-2488 GCA_964246775.1 uncultured Acetobacteraceae bacterium
GCCTGCCACCCGCTGCGGGTTACGGCGGACCCATCACGCGCGAGCGGCGCCGAAAACCCCCCCGCGCGGCCGGCTAAATCCCCGGCCAGCTCGGCCTCGATGCTGTCGATCGGCGCCAGACGGCCGAACGCGATCGAGGAGCGCGTGTGGTTGCGGACTCGGATGAGCTCCGCCGGCAGCGCCTTGCGGTCGAAGAACTCGAGCAGGTGCAGGCGCTCCGCGTCGGCGACCGCCAGCATCGTGCCGATCGGCGTCTCGATCCAGTCGGCCCGCAGCAACGCGCGGCCGACGAGCGCCGCCGGACAGTCGCCAATCAGGCGAGTAACGGCGGCGCGAAAGCCGCTGCCGGACTCGTACCCGGCGGCAAGCTGCGCCTCGATCACGCCGTCGCCGGCGGCCAGCCTGTCGATGCCGCGCCCGGTGCGCCGCAGCCGCGCGAGATCGAGGAAGGTCATGCCGACGTGGCGCCTGAACGCCCGGCGGACGGTCGATGGATCAAGCCCGTCCGCGACCAGCTCGGCCTCCGACCAGACCCGGTCCGGCGCCTCGTCCAGCCGGTCGAGCAGCTCGGCGACCAGCGGCTCGCGCGCCCTCGCCTGATCGAGCGGCCGGCACCGCAGGCAGGGCCGGAAACCGGCCTCGAGGCAGGCCGCGATGGTGTCGAAGAAACGCGAGTGCTCGAATTTCGGCTTGCGCGCCGGACAGCTGAGCCGGCAGAACACGCCGGTCGTCGTCACCCCGACGAAGGCCTGCCCGTCAAACGCCCGGTCACGCGCCAGCAGGGCGGCATACAGGCTGTGCGGATCGTGCGAGAGCATCATCCCGCGTGTCTAGCCCGCCCGCGGCCCGGCCGCCGCCGCAAACCGGGCGGTCATTTCTCCAGCACGTACGATCCCGGCGCGTCCATCAAGGCCGGATGCGCCTTGCTGCCCAGCCGCGGCGGCTTGCCTTTGCCGCCCGAGCGCGCTGCGAGCCAGGCGCCCCAGTCGGTCCACCAGCTGCCGTCCTGCTGCTTCGCGCCGGCGCGCCACGCCTCGGCGCTCTCGGTGCTGTCCGGATTGGTCCAGTAGCTGCCCTTGCCGCCGGGCGGATTGATGATCCCGGCGATGTGGCCGCTCGAGGCGAGCACGAAGCGCACCGGACCGCCGAACAGCCGGCTCGCCTGCCAGGCGGCGGACCACGGTACGATGTGGTCCTTCTCGGCGCCGACGGCGTAGGCGTCGATGCCGACGCGCGCGAGGTCAAGCCGCTCGCCCGCGAGTTCGACCCCGCCGGCACGCACCAGGTTGTTCTCGACATAGGTCTGGTGCAGGTACCAGCTATGCGCGGCGCGCGTCATGCGCGTGCCGTCCGAGTTCCAGTACAGCAGGTCGAAGGCGGCCGGCTTCTCGCCCATCAGATAGTTGTTGACGACGTTGGCCCAGATCAGGTCGTTGGCGCGCAGCAGGTTGAACATGTTGGACATCTCGCGGCTGTCGAGATAGCCGCGCTGCAGCATCTGCTGCTCGACGAAATCCAGGTTGTCCTCGCCGAGAAACATCGCGGTGTCGCCGACCTGGCTGAAATCCTGCAGCGACACCATGAAGGTCGCGGCGTGGAACCGCTCGTCGCCGCGCGCCGCGAGCCAGGCGAGCGCCATCGCGAGCAGCGTGCCGCCGATGCAGTAGCCCATCACGTTGAGCCGCGCCGCCCCGGTGATCTCGCGCACGACGTCGGACGTCGCAAGGCAGCCAAGTCGCAGGTAGTCCTCGAACGTCGTGCCGTCCATGCTGGCGTCCGGATTTCTCCAGGACACCACGAACACGGTAAAACCCTGGCCGACCAGCCAGCCGATCATGCTGTTCTTCGGCTGCATGTCCATGATGTAGTATTTGTTGATCCACGGCGGCAGGATCAGCAGCGGCAGCGCGTGCACCTGCCTGGTCGTCGGCGAATACTGGATGAGTTCGGCAAGCGCGCTGCGATGCACGACCTTGCCGGGCGTGAGCGCGAGGTTGCGGCCCGGCGAAAACGCCTGGGCGTCCACCATCGACAGCCGGCCCTCGCGCAAATCGCCGAGCAGGTTGCGCACGCCGTCGGCAAGGCTGCCGCCGCCGGTCTCGGCGGCGCGCTTCAGCGCCGCCGGGTTGCCGAACAGCAGCAGCGACGGGCTGGTCGCGTCGATGAACTGGCGCAGGTGAAAGCTGATGCGCTCGCCGTCGGCATGCGCGCCGGCCAGCCGGCCGCCATGCTCGATCAGCCAGTCAGAGGCCAGCAGATACAAATCGCGCAAGCTGCGGAAGGCCGGGTTCGCCTGCCACTCCGGCGCCGCGAAGCGATTGTCGGCGCGGCCCAAGGCAGGCGCCGCGGCCGGCATCGCCTCGGCGGGCAGACCCAGCCAGCGGCGGCCGGCCTCGCCCCCGGTCGCCATCGCGCTCTGCCCCAGGCTCGCGGTGGGCGTGCCGCGCGAGGCCGCCTACGTCACCAACGCGGTGAAGCACTTCAAGCA
>CAXTSD010000389.1:0-2480 GCA_964246775.1 uncultured Acetobacteraceae bacterium
TTCACCGCGGGGGGCCCTCGGGCGGCGCCGGGGGCCCCGGGGGGGGGGCGGCCGGGGCCGCCGCGATGCTGGGCGCGGAACACTTCGAGCGGGGTGCGCTTGATGAAGCCGTCGCGGGTGATGGTGACCACCATCTGACCCGGCTCGATCAGGCTCTCGTCGTCCTGGTCGGCGGCATAATCGACCACCTCGGTCAGCCGCGGCGAGCCGATCTCGGCGCGGATCGCCCGCAGTTCGGCGGCGATCACCTCGACCCGGCGTATCCGGCTGCCGATGATGTCGAGCAGCTCGCGTATCTTGCCGGCGACCTCGGACAGCTCGGCCTGGATCTTCTCCCGCTCGAGGCCGGTCAGGCGCTGCAGCCGCAATTCGAGGATGCCGCGCGCCTGCGCCTCGGTGAGGCGTATGGTGCGCGACGGCGGCTGGCCCTCCGCCTCGCTCTCCACCTGGTTGCCGGCGTCGTCGATCAGCGCCAGCAGGTCGAGCACGTCGTCGGCCGGCCAGTCGCGGCCCATCAGCGCCGCGCGCGCCGCCGCCGCGTCCGGGCTCTCGCGTATGGTGCGTATCACCTCGTCGATGTTGGCGACCGCGATCGCGAGACCGACCAGCAGGTGCGCCCGGTCGCGCGCCTTCGCGAGGTCAAAGCGCGAGCGGCGCAGCACCACCTCCTCGCGAAATGCGAGGAAGGCGGCAAGCGCGTCGCGCAGGCCGAGCAGGCGCGGCCGGCCGCCATCGAGCGCCAGCATGTTGATGCCGAACGAGGTCTGCAGCTGGGTGAAGCGGTAGAGCTGGTTGAGCACCACCTCGCCGGTCGCGTCGCGCTTCAGCTCGATGACGATGCGCATGCCCGAGCGGTCGCTCTCGTCGCGCAGGTCGGAAATGCCCTCGACGGTCTTGCTGCGCACCAGCTCGGCGATGCGCTCCAGCAGCGTCGACTTGTTGACCTGGAACGGGATCTCGCTGACCACGATCGCCTGGCGGTCGCGGCGTATCTCCTCGATCCCGGCGCGCGCCCGCACGATGATCGAGCCGCGCCCGGTCTCGAAGGCCGAGCGTATGCCGGCGCGCCCGAGGATCAGGCCCCCGGTCGGGAAGTCCGGCCCGGGCACCACCGCCATCAGCTGCTCGAGCGTGGTGTCCGGCTCGGCCAGCAGCAGCAGCGTCGCGTCGATGATCTCGGTCGGGTTGTGCGGCGGGATGTTGGTCGCCATGCCGACGGCGATGCCGGCCGAGCCGTTGATCAGCAGGTTCGGGAACGCCGCCGGCAGCACCCGCGGCTCGTGCTCGCTCTCATCGTAATTGGGCGAGAAGTCCACCGTGTCGCGGTCGATGTCGGCGAGCATCGCCATCGCGCTGCGGGTCAGCCGGCTTTCGGTGTAGCGCATCGCCGCCGGCGGGTCGCCGTCGACCGAGCCGAAATTGCCCTGGCCGTCGATCAGCGGCAGCCGGGTCGAGAAGGTCTGCGCGAGTCGCACCAGCGCGTCATAGATCGAGGCGTCGCCATGCGGGTGGTACTTGCCCATCACCACGCCGACGGTCTGCGCCGACTTGCGGTACGGCTTGTCCGGCGTGTAGCCGGCCTCGTGCATGCCGTACAGGATGCGGCGATGCACCGGCTTCAGCCCGTCGCGCGCGTCCGGAAGCGCCCGGCTGACGATCACCGACATCGCGTAGTCGAGATAGGAGCGGCGCATCTCCTCCTCGAGCGTCACCGGCTGCATCGCCGGCGGATCGCCCCCCGGCGGCATGGACGGCGGGATGGGCGGCGGCGGCGGCGGCGGCTCGCCGCCGTCGGGAGGATCGATGATCTCGCTCAACTTGCGGAGCCGCTACTCAGAACGGTATCTCGTCGTCGAGGTCGCTGCCCGAGGGCGGCTCCCAGGACGGCTGCGGCCGGCCGCCGCCAGACGCCGGCTTGGCCGCTGGGGCACGCTCGCGCGGCTGGTAGCCGCCCGAGTAGCCGCCGCCTTCGGACTCCTCGCCGCCGCGGTTGCCGTCGATCATCTGGAAGTCGCCGCGGAAGCGGTCGATCACCACCTCGGTCGTAAACTTCTCCTGACCGGCCTGGTCGGTCCACTTGCGCGTCTGTAGCGAGCCCTCGACGTAAATCTTCTTGCCCTTCTTGAGGTAGCGCTCGGCGACGTCAGCGAGCCTGTCGTTGAAGATCACGATGCGATGCCACTCGGTCTTTTCCTTGCGCTCGTTGGTCGCCTTGTCGCTCCAGGTCTCGGACGTGGCGAGCGTGAAGGTGACGATCTTGGCGCCCGACGACGCGTTGCGCACTTCCGGGTCCTTGCCCAGATTGCCGACCAGAATGACCTTGTTGACGCTGCCAGCCATGCCACCAAACCCTCGCCTCGAATTGTCATGGTTATAGCGACGGGCGCGCGCCAAGGCCAGGGAAGCGCAAGAAGGTAAGGCCAGGGCGCTGCCCTGGCCCCGGGCCCCCCCAGCCCACGTGGGGGGGGGGCCCCCCCGGG
>CAXTSD010000390.1:0-2472 GCA_964246775.1 uncultured Acetobacteraceae bacterium
AAAAGGGGTCTGGGGCCGACTGGCCCCAGCGGGTCGAGGGCAGAGCCCTCGCCTTGCTTCCCTTCGCAACCCGCAACCCGCCTTACGCCAACTCCTCGGCGAACAGCTCCTGCAGCGACGCCCAGGAGCGTGTGTCGGCCTCCTGGCTGTAGCGGATCGCGTCCGGCATGTTGCGTTTCGACGCTTCCGGGTTGGTGAAGCTGTGCACGGTGTTGCCGTACAGGTGCAGCTGCCAGTCGACCCCGGCCTTGCGCATTTCCGCCTCGAACCCGGCGCGCTGCTCGGCGTCGATCATCGGGTCGTCGGCGCCGATGCAGACGAGCACCTTGCCGCGTATGTTGGCGGCGTCCTGTGGCTGGCGGGTGGACAGGTCGCTGTGGAAGCCGACCACGGCGCGCAGCTCGGCGCCGGAGCGGGCGAGTTCGAGCGCCATCGTGCCGCCGAAGCAGAAGCCGATGGCGGCGAGCCGGCTCGCGTCGCATTCCGGTCTGGCGGTCAGCGCCTTGAGGCCGCCCTCGCCGCGGGCGCGGTTGCGCGACGGCTCCTGCCGCAGCGGGCCGATCAGGCCGACCGCCTGCTGCAGGTCGTCGATCACCTGGCCCTCGCCGTGCAGATCGCAGGCCAGCGCGACGTAGCCGAGGGCGGCGAGCCGCTCGGCGCGCGAGATCGCGTGCGCGCCGAGGCCGAACGCCTCGGGAAACACCAGCACGCCGGGCCGCGGCTTGTCGGCTGGCTCGAAGAACAGTTTCGAGCGCATGGTCAGTCCGTCGGCCTGGTAGGTGAGCGTCTCGCTGTGCATCGGTCGGTCCTTCATCGGGGCGGGGCGGTGGCATCCCGATGGCAGCACCACGCCGAACCGGCGACAAGGGGGGCGCGCCGCGATACTCGCCTGACGCGGCCGCGCCGGAAGCTGGCGGAGAGGGAGAGACACCATGATCACGCTGCACCATCTGCGCCGCTCGCGCAGCCACCGCGTCCTGTGGCTGCTCGAGGAGCTCGGTCTCGCCTACGAGTTGATCTGCCACGACCGCGATCCGAAGACGCAGCGCGCGCCGCCGGCGCTCGCCGCAATCCACCCGCTCGGCCACGCGCCGGTGCTGATCGACAGGGCGGCGGGCGGCACGGTGACGATCGCGGAATCCGGCGCCAGCGTGTCCTACCTGATCGAGCGCTACGGCGACGGCAGGCTGGCGCCGGCGCCAGGCGACTGGGTGGCGCGGGCGGCCTACGAGGAGTGGCTGCATTTCGCCGAGGGCACGGCGATGCCGCCGCTGGTCGCAAGCCTGGTCGGCAGCCTGACCGGCGGGCTGCCGCCGGGTCTCGCGGGGTTCACCGGCCAGGCGATCGCCGGCGCCATCCGCCAGCTCGAATTGGGGCTCGGCGAGCGCGACTGGCTGCTCGGCGAGTTCTCCGGGGCCGACGTCCAGATCTCCTACGTGATCGAGTCGATGCGCCAGAAGCGGCTGCTCGAGGCGCATCCGTCGCTCACCCGTTACCTCGAGCGCATGGAGGATCGGCCGGCGTATCGCCGGGCGCTGGCCAAGGGCGGCCCGGTGGCGCTGGCGCTGTAGGCGCCCCGGCGGGGCTCGCATGGGCGGACGTTACCGCGTGCCGTCGCATTGAAACGGAGTGCAACGCGCGGTTTCGGACGCGGCATCGGCGGGAGTAGCGTGTCGTTCCATGGAGATGATGCCGCATATCCTGGTGGTCGACGACGATCGCGAGATACGCGAGCTGCTGGCGCGCTTTCTCGAGCGCAACCGCTTCCGGGTGACGGCGGTGCGCGACGCCCGCGAGGCCAGGCGCAACTGGCCGAACGGGCACTACCAGCTCGTCGTGCTCGACCTGATGCTGCCCGGCGAGGGCGGGCTCGACCTCGCGCGCTGGCTGCGCAGCCAATCCGACGTGCCGATCGTGATGCTGACCGCGATGGGCGAGGAGACCGACCGCATCATCGGCCTCGAGCTCGGCGCCGACGACTACCTGCCAAAGCCGTTCAACCCGCGCGAGCTGCTCGCCCGCGTGCGCGCCGTGCTGCGCCGCACCAGCGAGCGGGCCGAGCGCCGCGTCGAGAGCTCGCCGCGCGGGTTGCGCTTCGGCGGCTGGCTGCTCGAGCCGGCGCGGCGTCGGCTGCTCAACCCCGACGGTGCCGAGGTGGTGCTGACCGGCGGCGAGTACGACCTGCTGGTCGCCATGCTCGACCGCGCCAACCGCGTGCTCACCCGCGACATGCTGCTCGACCTGCTGCGCGGCCGCCAGGCCGGCCCGTTCGACCGCGCGATCGACGTCGCGATCAGCCGGCTCAGACGCAAGCTCGAGGATGACGGCCGCCACGCCCAGTTGATCAAGACGGTGCGCGGCGGCGGCTACGTCCTGGCCTGCGACGTCGAACGCGCGTGACGTGGGGTGAGAAAACGAAGGCGCTGTTCGCATTTGGTGTTGATAGGGCCTTGTTAGCGGCATTGCATGACG
>CAXTSD010000391.1:0-2472 GCA_964246775.1 uncultured Acetobacteraceae bacterium
CGGCAGGGTGGGTCGGGACATGACAGGCCTTCCGCAACACAAAAACCACCAAGCGAGGCGATGGCGCCAAAGTTTCAGCGGCGTCCGCCGCACGCGATAGTTTCAGCGACATGCGCCGCCGGGCGATGTTTGACCGGTCACGTCAGAGGACGCCAGCGGGTCGGCCGAAGCGGCCTCGCGCCATCATTGGGATCCGGGCTCGGAAATGGTGGGCGCGACAGGGATTGAACCTGTGACCCCCGCCGTGTGAAGGCGATGCTCTACCGCTGAGCTACGCGCCCATTTCCCTCGCGGCACTGATTAGAGCCGCGCCGCCGCAGGTGCAAGCCGCCGAGATCACCCGCGTGGTGCTGGCGCCGCCACACTGCGGCAAAAACAGCGCGACCTGCTCTGTTCCCGGCTGTCGGGCATTGCCAGGCAGCGTGCCGGGCGCAAGACTCGGAGCATGACTCGACTGATCCACGGGGCCGGCGCGAGAACGATCGGGCTGACGTTGCTGGCCGGCGTCGCGCTCGCCAGCCCGGGCGCGGCGGTGGAGCCGGGCGCGGGCGCCAAGCCGGCGCCGGGCAGCGCTCGCGTGCCTGCCCTGGAGGCGGACTACACCGGCTACGCCCACGGCGTCGTCGTGCTCAGGATGCACGCCTCGGTGGCGCTTGGCCCGAAGAGCTACGGCCTGACCCTCGGCTATCATACCGCCGGCATCATCGGCGTGCTGGTGCACAGCGCCGTCGACAGCAGCGTGCAGGGTTTCTTCGGCGCCAACGGCGCGCCCGATCCGCTGCGCTTCTCCAGCGCCGGAACGATATCCGGGCAGGCGCGTCGCACCATACTCACCTATAAGGACGGCTCGCCGCAGATCGACGCGCTGGAGCCGCCGCCGAGCAGCGAGCGCGAGCCGGTGCCGCCTGGCGACCAGGCGCATACGATCGACACGCTGAGCGCCATCGCCGGCCTGCTGCATCAGGTCGCGACGACCGGACGCTGCGAGGGCAGCGTGCGCACCTTTGACGGCCAGCGACTCGGTGACGTCACCGCCACGACGGTGGGCGAGGAAATGCTGCCGCCGAGCGATCGCAGTTCGTTCAGCGGCCGCACGCTGCGCTGCGACTTCGTCGGCCATCAGCTTGCCGGCTTCAAGCGCAGCGAGGACGTGAAGGAGCTCGCCAAGCCGCAAAAGGCCACCGCGTGGCTGGCGTCGCTGCAACCGGGCCAGCCGATGATGCCGGTGCGGGTGATGTTCGAGCACCGCGTGCTCGGGGAGACCACGCTCTACATCAACCCGGCCCCGGCGGGCTAGCGCCTGATCGTTTCAGGTTGGACCAACCTGAAACGTTCCATCAGCCGCTCTTGGCCACACCGCCGACGGCGGGCGCGTCTCAGCGGCCCAGCAGGCGATCGACCAGGCTGGGAAGTTCGGCAAACGACCCGGCGGCGGCGTCGGCGCCGTCACCCTGCATCGGCCCGTAGCCCCAGCGCGCGTGGATCGAGCGCAGCCCGGCGCCTCGGGCCGCCGTGATGTCGTGCGCCAGGTCGCCCGCCATCAGGCTGCGTTCCGGCACCGCGTTGCAGGCGCCGATGGTGGCAAGCAGCGCCGCCGGGTCCGGCTTGCGGATGGGCAAGCTGTCGCCGCCGCAGATTGCGGCGAAGCGGCTGGTCAGTCGGAGCGCGTCGAGCAGGGCGTGCGTCGCGCGCAGCGGCTTGTTGGTGCAGATGGCGAGCTGGCGGCCGTCGGCGGCGAGGCGGTCGAGTGCGGCGATCGCGCCTGGGTACAGACGCGTGCGTTCGGCCGCATGCGCCTCGTAGTCGGCGAGGAAGGCGGGCAGGTCCTCGTCCGTCTCCTCGCCGCCGGAGGCGGCAAGGGCGCGCGAGACGAGGGCGGCGGCGCCGTCGCCGACGAAGGATTTCACCCGCGCCTCGTCGAGCCTCGGCAGACGCCGGTCGGCCAGGCGGCGGTTAAGCGCCGCGGCGAGGTCGGGCACGCTGTCGACCAGGGTGCCGTCGAGATCAAACACGACGAGCGCCGCCGCGGCGTGAAGCATTTGGTAACCAATGTTGTGTATCTAGCCTGTGAGCGTGTTTGACAGCGTGCCGAGGAGAACGCTAGCCGGATGACATGACAGCGACCGCCATCATCCTGGCCGCCGGCCTCGGCACGCGCATGCGTTCGTCCAGGCCGAAGGCGCTGCACCGGCTGGCCGGGCGCAGCCTGCTCGGCCACCTGAAGCTGAGCTGCGAGGCGGTGTTCGACCGCATCGTGGTCGTCGTCGGGCCGGAGATGCAGGCGGTGCAGGACGAGGCGCATCCGCATGCCTGCGTGGTGCAGTCGGAGCGTCGGGGCACGGCGCATGCGGCGCTGCAGGCGGCGGCGCTGTTCGGCGATGGCGAGGTCGCGGTGCTTTACGCCGACAACCCGCTGGTCTCGGCGGACACGCTGCGCCGGCTGCTGGCGGCGCGGCGGGGCGCGGGCGCGGC
>CAXTSD010000392.1:0-2468 GCA_964246775.1 uncultured Acetobacteraceae bacterium
TGTCGGGATCGGGCGCCGTCGCCATCGCTTACCTCATCGTCCGCATGGGCCATGCGCCGGACGCGGTTGGTCCCGGCGTGGCCGATAGAGGTCTTACGGCAGGCGGCGGTCAAGGTTCACCGCCGCGCGCGCGAAATCGCGGCGCTTGACGCGCCGACTGCTGAAGGCGGCGCTTGACGCGCCAGGGTGTCCCCGCTCCTAGTTGCCGGCAAAAGGCGAAGGGGAGAGCGTCCGTGTCGGACACCACGCGAGGCCAGCGGCACGTCGTCGCCGCCTGCTATCTCGGCTGGACGCTGGATGCGTTCGACTTCTTCATCATGGCGTTCGCGATCGACGACGTGGCGCGGGAGTTCGGCACGACGCGCACCACCGTGACGTGGGCGTTCTTCGTCACCCTGGCGGCGCGCCCGGTCGGCGCCTGGCTGTTCGGCTGGGTGGCCGACCGTTTCGGGCGGCGGCCGACATTGATGGCCGATGTCGTCATCTACTCGCTGCTGGAGTTCGCCTCCGGCTTCGCGCCGAGCCTCGCCACGTTCTTCGTCCTGCGGGCGCTCTACGGCGTCGCCATGGGCGGCGAGTGGGGAGTGGGCGCGTCGCTCACCATGGAGAGCGTGCCGGCGCGCTGGCGCGGCGTCGTCTCGGGGCTGCTGCAGGCCGGTTATCCGAGCGGCTTCCTGCTGGCGACCATGCTCTATGGCCTGCTTGATGGCCCCGTGCTCGGCTTTCCGCGCTGGCGGGTGATGTTCGTCATCGGCGTGCTGCCGGCGTTGCTGGTGCTGTATATCAGGCGCAACGTGCCGGAGAGCCCGGACTGGTCGGCGCGGACCGAGCGGGCGCATCGGCAAGGCGGGCTGCAGGTCGTCAGCGACAATCTCGGGCTGACCGTCTACGCTGTGTGCCTGATGACGGCGTTCAACTTCTTCAGCCACGGCACGCAGGATCTGTATCCGTCGTTCCTGGGCCAGCAATTGCGGTTTTCGCACGCCACGCAGACCGCCATCCTGGTCGCCATGAACATCGCCGCCATGGTCGGCGGGCTCGCCTTCGGCGCGTTGTCGCAGCGCATCGGCCGCCGGCGCGGCATCGTGATCGCGGCGCTGCTGTCGCTGCCGGTGCTGCCACTCTGGGCGTTCTCGACCGACCCGATCCTGCTCGGCCTCGGCGCCTTTCTCATGCAGTTCTTCGTGCAAGGCGCCTGGGGCGTGATCCCGGCGCATCTCAACGAGCTCTCGCCGTCGGCGATCCGGGCGACCTTTCCGGGCGTCACCGCCCAGCTCGGCAACCTGTTCTCCTCGGGCAATACGCGCCTGCAGAGCGGGCTCGCCGACTGGCTCGGGCATGCCGGCGCCGGCGGCAGGACGCTGCCCGACCTGCGCTGGCCGCTCGTCGGCGTTGCCGGGCTGGTCGCGATCGTCATCGCCCTGCTGGTCGGCTTCGGGCGCGAGGCGCGCGACGCCAGGATGGGCGGCGAGCGTCAGGCCGAGTAGGATTACTGGCTGGCCCAATCTTACTGGCTGGCCCAATCTTACTGGCTGGCCCAATCTTACTGGCTGGCCCAGATGATGCGGTGCAGCCAGGTGATCTCCGACAGCTCGAAACTGTAATCCGGGTGCGCCGGGTTGAGGCTGCGCAGCTCGACGCGGCGGGCGGATTGGCGGGCGAGCTGCTTTGCCATCACCTCGCCGGCGTTGGTGCGCACCACCACGCGGTCGCCGCGGCGGACCGGGGCGGCGGGCGAGACCACGACCATGTCGCCGTCGCGGAACACCGGCTCCATGCTGTCGCCGCTGATCTCGAGCGCGAAGGCGTTCGGGTCGCCGACCTCGGGCACGCTCACCTCGTCCCAGCCGACCCCGGCCGGGTAGCCGCCATCGCCGAAATAGCCAGAGCCGCCGGCCTGGGCGAGGCCGATCAGCGGGATGCGACGGGCGGCGGCGCTGCGCGATGCGATGGCGCGCTGGCCGGACACCAGGGCGGAGAACGCCTCGAGCGTGGCGCCGGTGGCGATCAGCACCTTGGCCAGGCTTTCCGTGCTCGGCCAGCGGGCGCGGCCGTCCGGCATGCGGCGCTTCGAGGGGTTGAACGTCGTCGCGTCGAGGCCGGCGGATCGGGCGAGGCCGGAGGCGGACAGGCCCTTTTCGGCCGCCAGCGTGTCGAGCGCGCGCCAGATATCCTCGTGCTTCATTTCCCGGCGCTCTCCCGTGCCTCCGGCAGCTGCCAGCGCCACCCCCGGCGCGCGACGCGACTGCATGGTCGCGCAGTGTGCTAGGATTTGGCGCCGGAGGGAATAGGACTGCGTGCCTCGTCGAAGGACTTGCCGCCGGCGCCGCGGGCTGGCTACAGTGTTCTTGCTTTGTTCACTAACGAGGATGTTCGATGATGACTGCCTGCCTTTCGGCCACGCCAGCCGCCGGCGCCGGGCATCGTGCCGCCGGGCATCGCGCCGCCGGGCAGCCTTTCGACAGCGC
>CAXTSD010000393.1:0-2414 GCA_964246775.1 uncultured Acetobacteraceae bacterium
CGTATGTCCCACACCGCGAGGCCACTCCCGACCGCGAGCCCCGCCGCCGCGACCGCCATCGCGAGGCGCGAGCCGGACAGCCGACGCGTCAGGCCCGGCAGCCCCGCCGCCGCCAACGCCAGCAACGCGCCCCAGGCGATCGAGTCGAACCGGGTGTCGGTGCCGCGATACAGCCGGGCGAAACGGTGCGCCGGGTTCACGTCGAGCGGCAGGCACACCAGCGGGCGCGGCGCCACCCCGCCCGCCCCGCACTGGGCGAACAGCCAGCATCGCCACAGCGGCGCCGCCAGGCAAAGCGCCGCCAGCGCCAGCAGCGCCCGAGTCTGGCGTTTCCCGCATGCCGGCACCCAGAGCAGCGCCAGCAGCCCCGGCCAGATCAGGTAGAAATGATCCTCGATCGCGAGCGACCACAGGATGTTGAACGGGTGCAGCACGCCCGCGACGTCGGAGCGGTAGTGCGCGACGAGCTCGTACCAGTTCGCCCCCCAGAACAGCGCCGCCGCCCAGCCGCCAAGGCTGATCCGCCCGCCCATCGCGACGAAAGCGCCGCCGGCGAGCAGCGTGAACGCCAGCGCCGCCGGCAGCAGGCGCAGGCAGCGACGCAGATAGAAGCCGGCGAACCCGATCCTGCCGGTGCGCGCCAGGCTGCCGGCGAGCTGGCGGGTGATCAGCAGCCCGCTGATGAAGAAGAACAGCGTGACGCCGAAGCCGCCCGGCACCACTCGGTCAAAGCCGAGATGCGCCGCGACGACCAGCAGGATGGAGGCCGCGCGCAGCCCGTCCAGCGCCGGCAGATAGCGCCCGTCGAGCCAGGCAGGCGGTCGCTCGGTGGTCGGCATCAACGCCTCGCTGCGGGCTGTCCACGATGTGTTAACGTTTGCGTGAGAGTATGACAACCATGACGTGCAACGGCGCTCGAATTTATTGGTCGGTGGTTGCATGATCCTCGTGGGGGCATTGGCGCGGCCGGCAAAGCGGGGAATAGTGTCGGCTGCCCCGGCGAACGGCCGGGCGCGTGATTTGGGCGCTTGATGGCGAAAATGGACTGGAACATCCCGGCCAACCTGCAGCCGCACCCCGAGGACTACGCGTTCGATCTTGACGCGACGCTGCGCGGCGTTGTCGGCATACGCGCCGGCATACCGCTCGACGCCTTCACCGCCGGCCCGCTCGGCACCGAGCGCGCCGGCAGCGGCGTGGTGATCGCCGGCGGCCTCGTTCTGACGATGGCCTACCTGATCACCGAGGCGGAGACGATCTGGCTCAGCACGGCGGACGGCCGGGTGGTGCCCGGCCACACGCTCGCGATCGACGGCGAGAGCGGTTTTGGCCTGGTCCAGCCGCTTGGCCGCCTGGTGTTGCCGGAGCTCGAGATCGACGATAGCGACCCTGCCGAGCCTGGCGCGAAGGCGCTGCTCGCCGCCGCCTGCGGCCGGCATCGCGCGCTCAAGACGCGCATCGTCGGTCGTCAGGAGTTCGCCGGCTATTGGGAGTATCTGCTCGAGGAGGCGCTGTTCACCGCTCCGGCGCATCCCTCCTGGGGCGGCGCGCCGCTGATCGGAGAGGACGGCCGGGTGCTCGGCATCGGCTCGCTGATCCTGCAGCAGGGCGACGAGGCCGGCCGGCGTACCGACATGAACATGGTCGTGCCGACCAGCCTGCTGCGGACGGTGCTGCCCGACATGACTGCGTACGGCCGCGTCAACCGGCCGCCACGCCCCTGGCTCGGTTTGTATGCGTCAGAAAGCGACGAGACAGTGATCGTCGGCGACGTAGCACCCGGCGCGCCGGCCGAGCGCGCCGGCATCCGCCCCGGCGACCGGCTGGTGACGCTGGACGGCGAGGCGATCACCGACCTCGCCACCGTCTGGCGCCGGCTCTGGGCCTGCGGCAGCGCCGGCGCCGCCGTCGCGTTGAGCCTGGCGCGGGACGAGACCCGCCTCGACATCACCGTGATCACTGCCGACCGCAGCGCCTTTCTGCGCACCCCGCGCCTGCACTGACCCAAGCCTTGAGGATACCGCCATGAGCTTGCGCTTGCGCCCGCCACCCCGTCGCCTCGCTCTGGCCTCGGTCTGCGCGGCCACCCTGCTTGCCGGCCTCGCCGCGCTCGGCGCCTGCGTCGGCGCGCCGGAGGCGGTCAGCGCTCAGGCGAGCCCATACGGCTATCACTGCAGCGCCGGCTTCTATCGATGCCGCCTGGCGGCGCAATATCCGCTCGGCAGCCAGTGCACCTGCCCTGGCATCGGCGCGCCGTCCTACGGCGTGGTCAGCAACTGAGCGCAGCCGCGCCACCGACGGACCTCGTGCGGCGCGCCGTCCTCGTCAGCGCCTGGCTGCTCGGCCGGCTGATCGGCGGGCTCGCCGTGCTGCTGCTAGTCGCGGTCTCTCTCGCCGGCGTCGCCGCCTGGAGC
>CAXTSD010000394.1:0-2407 GCA_964246775.1 uncultured Acetobacteraceae bacterium
CGCCCGCCGCCGCCCGCGCGTCGGCGAACACCGCGTCGACCAGCTCGAGCACCGCGCGGGTGGAGCGGAACGAGACGTCGAGCGTGATGTCGCGCCAGGTGCTGCCGGCCTGTCTCACCTGGTCGCGGAACGTGTCGCGCCAGGCGTCGAAGGCGTCGGGGTCGGCGCCCTGGAAGGAGTAGATCGACTGCTTGCGGTCGCCGACGGCGAAGATCGTGCGCGCCCCGCCCGTGCCCGTCGACCCGTCGCGCGCGCCGGCGCCGGCGAAGAACTCGCCGGTGAGGCTGCCGGCGATCGCCCATTGCGCCGGCGCGCTGTCCTGCACCTCGTCGAGCAGCAGGTGGTCGAGCCCGCCATCGAGCTTGAACAGCACCCAGGCGGCGCCCGGCTCGCGCAGCAGCGCCTGGCTGCGCCCGATCAGGTCCTCGAAATCGAGCAGTTGCGCCGCCGATTTGTGCTCGGCAAAGCGGCGCAGCACCGGGGCGGCGAGCGTGATCAGCCCGATCGTCGCCTCGGCCAGCAACAGGGCGGCGCGGGCGTCCTCGATCGCGGCGATGCGCGCCTGTTCGGCGAGCATGGCGTCGCGCAACGCCGGTTGCGCCTTGGCCAGCTTGTCGTTGCAAAGCTTGCTGGCGGCACGCTCCTTGCCGGCCTCGGTGAAGAACACCTCCACCCAATCCGACCAGCACTCGACCCGGCGCGGCGGGGTCATCGCGAGCCACGTGCTCATCCGCAAGGCGCGCTCACGGACTTCGTTTGATCCCTGCTGTTCCAGCATCCGCGCCGCTTCGCGCAGCTCAGGCGCGAACTGCTCGGTGGCGCGATACATCAGGCCGCCCGCGTCGGCGTCCTCGGCGCCCGCCGCGCGCCGGATCGCCATGCGCATCGCCGGCTCCGGCAGGGCGAGCAGCCCGGCCAGCGCCTCGCGACGGCGCTCGAGCTCGATCACCAGGCCGCCGAACTCGTCCGCCTTCACGAGCCCGGCGAGCGCGGCGATCGCCGGCGCCGCGGCGCCCGCCAGCACCGTCTCGCGCATGCCCTCGAGCGCGACCCGCCCCTCGCTCTCCTCGATCAGCCGGAAATGCGGCGACAGCGACGATTCGATCGGAAACCGCCTCAGCAGCGACTCGCAGAACGCGTGGATAGTGCTGATGCGCATGCCGCCGGGCAGGTCGAGCACGGTGGCGAACAGCGCCTGCGCGGCGCCGCGCAGCGCCGCGTCGGGATGGAACTGCAGCGCCAGCAGCCGCTGGTCGAGCCGCGCGTCGTCGAGCGTCACCCAGCGGCCTAGCTCGGTATGCAGCCGGATCGCCATCTCCGCCGCCGCCGCCTTGGTGAAGGTCAGGCACTGGATGCGCGACGGCTCGGCGCCGGTGAGCAGCAGGCGCAGCAGCCGGTCGACCAGCAGCTTGGTCTTGCCCGACCCGGCGTTGGCGGAGACGAACACCGAGGCGGCGGGGTCGGACGCCAGGCACTGCTCCTGGTTCGCCCGCGCCGACGGATCGAGCGCCAAGTCCATCTGCCCCGGCGCCCGCTGCCTCATTCCGCCTCCGCCGCCGACGCCCACTCGGCGACGCGGGCGAGCTGCGCGTAGTCGGGAAACCGCGGCGCGTAGCCGGCATGCGGCTGCGACAGATAGGCGCGCGCCGGGTCGTCGAACGCCTCGATCAGCGCGATCAGCTTGTCGCGCGCCAGCAGCGCCGCCTCGCGGACCTCCCCGGCGCGGCCCTTGAACAAGGTCTTCGCCTCGCCCGGCAGGTGGCCGCCGCTCAGCCGCCAGTAGGTGAACTCGGCGGCCTGGCCCGCGAGGTCCGGGCCGAAGGCGCCCGCCTCCGCCATCGCCGCCTCCAGCGGCAGTTGCGGCGCGTGGCCGGCGATCACGTCCTGCTCCGATGGCAGGGTGCCGGTCTTGTAGTCGAGGATCGCGAGCGCGCCGTCCGGCAGCAACTCGATGCGGTCGGCCCGCCCGGTCAGGGTGAAGCCGGCGCCGGCGGCGAGCTCCCAGCGCCCGGTCCGCTCGCTGCCGAGTTTCAGCAACGGTCCGCGCGAGCGGCGCTCCGCCTCCGCCCCGGCGACCCAGGCGGCGATGCGGGCGAGCCGGGGCCGCCACCAGGCGGCGATCGCCGGCCTCAGCCTCGGCTTGCCGAGCGCCGTCTCCATGCAGGCGGTGAGCCGGTCGGCGGCGTCGCCCGGCAGCCGGTCCGGCCAGTCGGCGAGGAAGGCGGCGATGCCGTCGTGCACGATCCTGCCGTAGTCGATCTGGTCGGCCGACATCTCGAGCGGGTCGAGCTTCCTGAGGCCAAGCACGTGGCGGGCGTAGATCGCATACGGGTCGACGATCCACCTCTCGATCTCGGTCACGCTCAGCGCGCGCGGCCGCAGCGCCAGCGGCGGACAGGGCCGCGGC
>CAXTSD010000395.1:0-2406 GCA_964246775.1 uncultured Acetobacteraceae bacterium
GCGCTCGAGCACGCGGCTCGGCGGCTCGGGCGTCGCGAGGTCGAGATCGGCCGGCGCAAGCCCGACCAGCGCATCGCGCACGCAGCCGCCGACCAGCCGCGCCTGAGGCAGCGCCGACAGCACCGGTCGCAGCCATGGCGTCGCGAGCAGGCTGGCGAGCCGGTCAGTCCGCGGCATGGCCGGGCAGCACAACGCCGTCCTGCAGCCGCGCCGGCACGTAGGCGCCCGAACCCAGACGCCGATCGAGCGCCAGCACGACGACCAGCGCCGTCACCGCCAGCAGGCAGGCGATCGAGGCGGCGAGCACCCGCCGCGAGGCGATGCGCGCCGACAGCCACCAGATCAGCAGTGACGCGAGCGGCACCGCCAGCAAGGCGAGTTCGCCAAGCCGCATCAGCCGCTCGCCGGGCGAGGCGTGCGGGCGCCGAGCCGCTCGGCGAGCTCGACCAGGATGTCGGCGGTGACCCCCCAGATGCGGTGCTCCGGGTGCGGCCACACCCAGAACTCCCGCCAGCGTCCCTGCACGCTGACGCCGCCCTTCACCGGCGCCGATGCGTCGAGCAAGGTGGCGAGCGGCAGCAGGAAGATCGCATCCACCTCGGCCGGCGCCGCGACGTAGGCGCCGCCCGGCTCGACGATGCCGAGCACCGGGGTGATGCGAAAGCCGGTGCCGGTCATGTGGTCGCGCAGCCGGCCGACCATCTCGACCTGCGCCGGATCAAGCCCGATCTCCTCCTGCGCCTCGCGCAGCGCCGCCGCCTCGGGGTCGCGGTCGCCGGGATCGATGCGGCCGCCCGGGAAGGCGACCTGGCCGCCATGGCGGCGCAATTTCGTGTGCCGCAGCGTCAGCAGCACGCCCGGCGTCTCGCCCGGCACGACCCCGACCAGCACCGCAGCCGGGGTCGCCGCCGCCACGGTCTCGGGTCGTGCGTCGGACGGCGGCATGTCCCGCCGCGAGGCGCCGAGCCGGCTGCGCAGTTCCGCCCGCTCCACCGCCGCTCAGTCGGCCTCGCCGCCGTCGCCGTGCCGCGCCTCGCCGGCACAGGCGTCGTCAGGCCACAGGTCGACCGGCCAGGCTTCGCTCGGCCAGTCCTCGCCGAGCGGGAAGAACTGCCGGCCGCTCCACACCCCGAGCTTCTGCTGGCCGCAAACGCATTCCGGCACCGCAAGCGCCACGAGTTCGTAGTAGACGGCGCGGCTGATGCGGGCTTCGAGCGGCGGCCCGCCCGGCGCGCCGGGGCGGATCGTGATGTAGGGCTTCGGCTCCGCCGTCACCCAGTCATGGCTCACCCGTATCGGATGCTCGGCGCCCGCCGCGACCACCTGATCGACATTGGTGCGAAAACACAGCATCTGGTCGCGGCCGCTGCCGGACCATTCGAGCTCGCCGGCGATCCAGGGCGTGTCCTCGACCTCGATGCGGCCGCGTTCGGCCGGGGTCTCGAGCCAGAAGCTGCCATCAGTCATCCGCCTCAGCACCGAGGAGAATAGGCAGACCAGTTCCTTGCGGCGGATCGGGCTGCCGCGATACAGCCAGGTGCCGTCGCGCTGGACCAGGAAGGGCAGGTCGCCGCATTCGACGCGCACCCGTGCAGCCGCGCCGCACGGCACCTGGCGCGGCGTAGCCTCGTCGAGCGTGGCCTTGCGGCTCGTGGCCCGCACGGACCGATCGTGCCTGAGGTCGTTCACTGCGTTTTACTCCGGCCGCCGGACATCCCGCCGGTGGCAGCTTGTTCGACTGGGCGGGATATAGGGAGGCGGCCCGGGTTGATCAAAGTCCGGCGAACGGCAAATCATGCCGCGCGCGTCTCCAACCGCGCCGCCGAGAGTGCAAGTGAGGACGAATGGCCGATGCTCCGCCAGAGGCTGACCTGCGGCGCGACGCGCTGGCGCAAACCGAGGCGCTCGGCGCCCGGCTCGCCAGCGCCCGCGCCGCGATCGGCGCCGTCGTCATCGGCCAGCCGCTCGCCGTCGAGCAGACGCTGCTCTGCCTGCTGTCTGGCGGCCACGCGCTGCTGGTCGGCGTGCCGGGCCTGGGCAAGACGTTGCTGGTCGAGACGCTCGGCGCCGTGCTCGGGCTCGATGCGCGGCGGGTGCAGTTCACCCCGGACCTGATGCCGGCCGACATCACCGGCTCGGAGGTGCTCGACGAGGCGGATGGCCGGCGGCAGTTCCGCTTCGTGCACGGCCCGGTGTTCTGCCAGCTGCTGATGGCCGACGAGATCAACCGGGCGAGCCCGCGCACCCAGTCGGCGCTGCTGCAGGCGATGCAGGAGCACCGCGTCGCCGTCGGCGGCACCGACCACGCGCTGCCGTCGCCGTTCCACGTGCTGGCGACCCAGAACCCGCTGGAGCAGGAGGGCACCTACCCGCTGCCGGAGGCGCAGCTCGACCGGTTCCTGCTGC
>CAXTSD010000396.1:0-2398 GCA_964246775.1 uncultured Acetobacteraceae bacterium
AGAGCGGACACATAGAGTGCTACATGCACCGGACAACTTGGCTAGCTACCTACAGTCCGCGCGGGGCCGGCACGGACCGGCGAGCGCTCAGCCAAACGCGCCGACCTCGTGGGTCACCGCGGTGCCGATCTCACGCACCACCGCGAACAGCCGTTCGATCGGCTTGAACAGCGTCTCGTGCTCGCGCGCGTAGCTCGCGGCGGCGGATGGGCCGCGCGGCTCGGCGTAGTCGCGCCCGGCCGCCGGGTCGGGCGCGATCGGGAACACCTCGGCGAGCAAGGCGAGTGCGGCCGGCACGTCGAGCTGCAGCAGCCGCGCCTCAAGCGCCTCGCGGGTCACGCCGAAGCGCGGCGAGAACTCCGGAATGGCTTGCGCGATCAGCCAGATCCGCCCGATCACCGCGATGCGCAACGCGTGCAGCAGCATCTCGCGGCTCGCCATGCCGGGGGCGTCCGGCCAGGCGGCGCGCAGCCGCACGTGATCGGCCTGGATGCGCCGGAACATCGCCTGCGCCGGCGCCCACAGGTTCAGCATCTCGAGCGAGCGGGCGATGGCGGCGAGCGCCTCCGCCCGGCCCGGCCGCGTCGCGTGGCCGGCGCGGTCGAGCCAGGAGCCGGGATCGATCAGCGAGATCACCGCCCGCAGCACGTCGAGGTCCGAATGGGCGAGCGCATGGGCGGCCAGGTCGAGCGCGCGTCGGAAGCGCGGGCTCTGCTCCAGCATCTCGGCGAACGCCTCGGGCTGGCGCGAAGCCGCGGCACCCAGCCCCTGCAGCGTGTTGGCGCACCAGCCGAGCTGCTGCAGGATCGCGTTGTTGGGTATTGCGCGCAGCTCGCGCGGATGGCGGATCAGCGCCGGCCCGCCCGAGCCGTCGCCCTGGCGCTGGCTGGGCCGCGAGCCGGTCGGGTCGAGCAGCGCCGGGCCGAAGGCGCCGAGCAGCGAGGCGTAGCCAGGGTCGTCGACCAGCCCCTGCATCGAGATGCCGATCGAGGCGAAGAAATCGGCGGCGAAGTCGGGCTCGCGGTAGATCGGATCGGTCGAGGCCGGCACCGAGGCGAAGGCGTGACGCGCGATCCGCGCCACGCTCGCCAAGGCGAGCTCCGGGGTGCCGAACAGCAGATAGCCGTCGCCGCCCTGGAACGCGCTCTCCTCGCGCGTCGCCACCCGCACGCGCCCGAACGCCTGGCGGGCGACCGCCGGCGAGAGGTATTTCAGCCGGTCGAGCAGCGAGCCCGGATGGCCGCCGCGGCCGATGCTCTCGCCGTGGGTGTCGAACAGGATCACCTCGATCCCGGCGAGGTCGTGCGCCACCAGCAGGTCGGCGACCTTGAGCCGCAGCCGCTCGATCAGGTAGCTGGCGGCGAGCTGGCCGACATAGCGGCCGCTGTCGGAGTAGCCGAACTGCAGGGCGAGCCGGCCGGTGCGCTGCAGATAGTCGCGATAGTGCCTGGAGCGCAGCGCCTCCTCGATGATGCGGGCGCCGTGCTCGAGCGCGTCGGCCGTCTCGAATAGCGGGCTGATCTCGATCAGGTCCTCGATGCCGAACAGCCGCGCCAGCCATAGGGCAGAGAGCAGGGTGTAGCCGCTCTCCGTCTCGGCGATCAGGAAGCGCACCGGGGTCGCCGCGTCGACGTGCTTGCCGATCTGCGCCACCGTCATCATCAGCCGCGCCGCCGAGGCCTGCTCGGCGAGCAGGGCGCCGAAATCGACCGGCACCGGCTGCACGCTGTCGAGCGCCGCGTTGATCGCGCTGAGCAGCACCCGCCGGCGCGACCGATCGGCCGGCGGGTCGGCGAGCCCGAGGCGCAGACGCGTCGCGTTGTGCAGCTGCGTCGCGTTCAGCCGCACATGCGTGTGGGCGAGCGACAATCCGTGCGAAACCAGGCTGGCGCGGGCGACGGCGAGCGCCAGCCGGTCCGCCGGCGCCGCCGCGGCGATCGCCTCGGCAAACAGCGCCAGCAGCGGCTGCGGATCGACGAGCGCGGCACTTCGTCCTTCGACCAGGCGCTGGGCGAAACGCTGGGTCTGCCCGGGATCGGCCACACTCGGGCAGGCCTCGATCTGGCCACCGACGGCGTCGAGCGCCGCGGCCAGCCGGTCGCGCAGCACGCCGACGTTGGCGACGGCGTCGACCTGGCCGAGCAGTCGGGCGAGCTGCAGACGCTTCATGTCGAGGCGCAGCCGCAGCGTGTCGTACCAGCCGATGTCGTTGCGCCCGTCGGTGTCGTAGCCGACCCAGCTGGCGAGAATGATGGCGCGAGGCGCGAGCTCGACCCAGCGATCCGGCCACACGCCGCTGCCGGCGAGCAGCAGCGCCCGGTTCAGCCGGTCGAGCGCGTCGCGGCCGCGCAGTATCGCCGCCACTGCCTGGTCGTATTCGTCCCGCAGCGTCGGGCGG
>CAXTSD010000397.1:0-2397 GCA_964246775.1 uncultured Acetobacteraceae bacterium
CGCGGAACCTGAAGAGGCCCCAGCGCTTCCCGGGGGTGGGGGGGGGGGGGGGCGGGGGGGGCGGCGGGGGGGGGCCGGCTGGGGGGCTTTCTGGGGCGGCTGCGGGGCGGCGACGACGGTGAGGCGGGCGAGTGCGATGTCGGCGCGGGCGGGCAGGGCACGCAGCGCCGGGTCGTCGGCGACCCTCTGCAATGCGGCGAGGGTGTCCCGCGCCTGGCGGGCGAGCGCCGGCAGGTCGGAGCGGGCGAGCACGTCCTGCAGGGTGGCGAGGCTGGCGCGGCTTTGGGCGAGCAGCGCCCGCACGTCGCCGTTGTCGAACTCGCGGCGCAGCGCGTGCAGAACCGCGGCGCTGTCCCCGGCGAGGCCGACGAGGTCGACCGCGTTGAGCTTGCCGAGCAGCGTCTCGGCGCCCTGCTTGACCACGGCGAGGGTGCTCGGGACGGAGGGAATGCGCGGGTTCGCCGGCGTCCAGGGCAGAGGCGGGAGCAGCGGCGGCGGCTGGCGGTCGGCATAGTCGAGCTCGAGATAGGCGAGGCCGGTCAGACCCTGGCTCGCGAGGCGGCTGCGCAGGCCGTCGCGCACGGCGGCGGCGAGGTCGAGCCGGCCGGCCTTAACCGGATCGACGGCGAAGCGCACGACGACCAGCCGCCAGGCGGCGTTCTCGCCACGCTCGCCGACCTGGTCGCCGCCAACCTGGTCGCCGTAGAGCGACGCGGCGAGGGCGATGCGGGTGACGGCGCCGAGGGTGACGCCGCGAAACTTCACCGGCGCGCCGATGTCGAGGCCCTGCACGGTTTCGGCGAAATCGGTCTCGAACTTGACGCCGGCGCCGGTCTGGCTGCCGGGCAGCAGCAGCAGCATGGCAACCAGCAGCGCCGCCGTCACCAGCAGCAGCAGGCCGACCCTGAGCGCGCTCGCGCCGCCAGCCCTCATGCGTCGGCGATCGGCTGGCGCCGGAAGAACGCGCGGACGCGGGGGTCGCGGCTGTCCTCGCGCAGCCGGCGCGGGTCGCCGGCGGCGATGATGCCGCCGGCTGCGCGGTCGAGCATGATGCAGCGGTCGCCGATGGCGAGGATCGAGGCGAGCTCGTGCGAAACGACGACGAAGGTCGCGCCGAGCGTCTCGCGCAGGGTGAGCAGCAGCGCGTCGAGGCTGGCCGAGGTGACCGGATCGAGCCCGGCGCCTGGCTCGTCGAGGAACAGCAGCGCCGGGTCGAGCGCCAGCGCGCGGGCGATGCCGGCGCGCTTGACCATGCCGCCTGACAGCTCGGCCGGCAGCAGCGCCGCCGCGTCGGCGAGGCCGACCAAGGCGAGCTTGGTGCGCGCCACCGCCTCGCGCGCCGGGCTCGGCAGCCGGGTGTGCACGCTGAGCGGCAGCATCACGTTGTCGAGCAGGCTCATCGAGCCGAACAGCGCCCCCGATTGGAACATCACGCCGAGGCGTCGCGGCAGGTCGGGCGGGGGGTCGCGCATGTCGCTGCCGAGCACGTGGATCGCGCCGGCATCGGGCTGGTCAAGGCCGATGAGCTGGCGCATCAGCGTCGACTTGCCGGAGCCCGAGCCGCCGAGGATGATGAAGATCTCGCCAGGCCGCACCTCGAACGACACGTCGCGATACAGTGTCTGGCCGAAAAATCCGTGCGAAACGTGAGCGACTTTCACCGGCAAGTTCACAGGCCGAGCCGGTAGTAGAGTGCGGCGAACAGCGCGTCGAGCAGCATGCAGCATACGAGGCCGCCGACGACGGCGCTGGTCGCGCTCAAGCCGACGGCGCGCGGGCCGCCGCCGGCGGCAAGCCCGGCCCGGCAGGCGATCGCCGCCGCGGCGAGCCCGAACGCGCAGCCCTTGAACAGGCCGCCGAACAGGTCGTGCAGGTGGGAGGCGGCGGCAAGCTGGTGGATCACGGCGGCGAGAGGAAAGCCGAGCGTGCGCATGACGATCGCCATGCCGACAAAGGCGGCGAGCTCGAGGGCGAGGATCAGCGCCGGCATCACCAGCAGGGCGGCGAGCAGGCGCGGCAGCACCAGCATCGTCACCGGATCGGCGCCGATCGTCGACAGCGCGGCGATCTCGGAGTTGATGCTCATGGCCGCGAGCTCGGCGGCGAACGCGGTGCCGGTGCGCCCGGCGAGCACGATGGCGGCGACCAGCGGGCCGAGCTCGCGCAGCACGCTGGTGCTGACCAGGTTCACGACGTAGATCTCGCCGCCGTAGCGGCGCAGCGGGATCGACGACTGGAACGCCATGATCAGGCCGAGCAGCAGGCCGACGAGGCAGACCAGCGGCAAGGCGCGCCAGCCCGCCGCCTCGATCAGCGTCGCGAGCTCGCCGAGGCGGAGCATCCGGCGCCGACGGCCGAGGGCCGCCGAGGCGATCGCGACCTCGCCGAGATAGGCGA
>CAXTSD010000398.1:0-2393 GCA_964246775.1 uncultured Acetobacteraceae bacterium
CCGCTTCGTGATCGCCGGCGCGGCGGGGCTGCTCGCCGTATTGCGGGGCGGCGCGTGGGGCGAGGCGGCGGCGGGTCTGCGCAAGGCGAGCCCGTTGCCCGGCGCGGTGCTGCGCGGCCTGCCGGCGCTGCGCCGGGCGGATATGCTGGTCGCGGTGCCGCAGATCGGATACTATGAGGAGGCTTGCCTCGCCTCGCTGTCGCTGCGTTTCGCTCCGCCGGCGCCCGCCTGTGGCGCGGCGTTCGTGAGCGGGATGGCGGGCGGCGAGGTGGACGGGTTGGGTATGTTCGCGGTGGGGGTGCCAAACGGCGTGTGACATCCCATTTCGGAGCCTGAAGGAAGCTGGGTTGCTCTGGCTTGACGAGCCGGTTGCGTCGACGCGCGACGTCCGGAACTGTTGCTGACGCGATCGGGACTGGAAGTGATGAGTAATTTCGGCCGCAACCTCGCCCTCTGGGTCATCATCGCCCTGCTGCTGGTGGTGCTGTTCAACCTGTTCCAGCCCGGCGCGACCCAGCATCAGCCTGGGCAGATCGCGTATTCGGACTTCATCGGCGAGGTGAATAGCGGCCACGTGAAGGACGTCGTGATCCAGGGCCGCACGGTGAGCGGCCACCTGAGCGACAACAACGCCTTCCAGACCTTCACCCCCGAGGATCCGAGCCTGGTCAACCGGCTCACCGACAAGGGCGTGCGGGTGATCGCGAAGCCCGACGAAGACAACATGAATCTGATGCAGCACCTGCTGAGCTGGTTCCCGATGCTGCTGCTGATCGGCGTGTGGATCTTCTTCATGCGTCAGATGCAGTCGGGCGGCGGCCGGGCAATGGGGTTCGGCAAGTCGCGCGCCCGCATGCTCACCGAGAAGCAGGGCCGCGTCACCTTCGACGACGTCGCCGGCATCGATGAGGCGAAGGGCGAGCTGCAGGAGATCGTCGAGTTCCTCAAGGACCCGCAGAAGTTCCAGCGCCTCGGCGGCAAGATACCGAAGGGCGTGCTGCTCGTCGGCCCGCCCGGCACCGGCAAGACGCTGCTGGCCCGCGCCATCGCCGGCGAGGCCAACGTGCCGTTCTTCACCATCTCCGGCTCCGACTTCGTCGAGATGTTCGTCGGCGTCGGCGCGAGCCGGGTGCGCGACATGTTCGAGCAGGGCAAGAAGAACGCGCCCTGCATCATCTTCATCGACGAGATCGACGCCGTCGGCCGGCATCGCGGCGCCGGGCTCGGCGGCGGCAATGACGAGCGCGAGCAGACGCTGAACCAGATGCTGGTCGAGATGGACGGTTTCGAGGCCAATGAGGGGGTCATCCTCATCGCCGCCACCAACCGTCCAGACGTGCTCGATCCGGCGCTGCTGCGCCCCGGGCGCTTTGATCGCCAGGTCACGGTGCCGAACCCCGACGTCAACGGCCGCGAAAAGATACTGCGCGTGCACATGCGCAAGGTGCCGCTGGCGAGCGACGTCGACCCCAAGACGATCGCGCGCGGCACGCCCGGCTTCTCCGGTGCCGATCTGGCGAACCTGGTGAACGAGGCGGCGCTACTCTCCGCCCGCGTCGGCCGTCGCACCGTCGGCATGAACGAGATGGAGGCGGCCAAGGACAAGGTGCTGATGGGCGCCGAACGCCGCTCGCTGGTGATGACCGAGGCCGAGAAGCGGATGACCGCCTATCACGAAGGCGGCCACGCGCTGGTCGCGATGCACGAGCCGGAATGCGACCCGGTGCACAAGGCGACCATCATTCCGCGCGGCCGCGCGCTCGGCCTGGTGATGAGCCTGCCGGAGGGCGACCGGCTGTCGCACAGCAAGGCCTGGCTGAAGTCCAAGATGGTGATGGCGATGGGCGGCCGCGTCGCCGAGGAGATTATCTTCGGCGAGGACAACGTCTCGAACGGCGCCTCGAGCGACATCAAGCAGGCGACCGACATCGCACGGCGCATGGTCACCGAGTGGGGCATGAGCTCAAAGCTCGGCATGATCGCCTACGGCGATAACGGGCAGGAGGTGTTCCTCGGCCACTCGGTCACCCAGAACAAGAACGTCTCCGAGGTCACCGCGCGCGAGATCGACGCCGAGATCAAGTCGATCATCGACGCCTCCTACGTGCAGGCCAAGCACATCCTCACCTCCAACATCGAGGAGCTGCACCGGCTGGCGCGCGGCTTGCTGGAATACGAGACGTTGTCCGGCGAGGAGATACGCACCGTGCTGCGCGGCGAGCCGGTGGTGCGCAAGGTGGTCGACGAGCCTTCGCCGGACCAGCGCCGCGCCTCGGTGCCGAACACCAGCCGCCCGGCCGCGCCCCCAGCCGGTGGCGCGCAGCCGCAGCCGCAGCCGGGCTGACGCCCGCCGACCCGGCTCAGCTGCGCCTCGGCGGGCTCGATGTCGGTTT
>CAXTSD010000399.1:0-2393 GCA_964246775.1 uncultured Acetobacteraceae bacterium
GTGCGCGACGCCTGGCGCGGCGCCGACAGTGAGCCTGCCGGCCGCCTCGTCGTGCTGACCGGCGGCGAACCGCTGCTGCAGCTCGACGAGGCGCTGCTCGACGCGCTGCACGAGGCCGGCTTCGAGACCGCGGTCGAGACCAACGGCACGCTGCCGGCGCCGGCCGGCATCGACTGGCTCTGCGTCAGCCCCAAGGCCGGCGCGACGCTCGCGCTCACCGCCGGCGACGAGCTCAAGCTCGTGTTCCCGCAGCCCGGCGCCGAGCCCGAGCGCTTCGGCGGGCTCGCCTTTCCCAACCTGCTGCTGCAGCCGATGGACGGCCCCGAACGCGAGGCCAACACCGCCGCCGCCGTCGCCTACTGCCTCGCCCATCCGCGCTGGCGCCTCGCCCTGCAGACCCACAAGACGCTCGGCATCCCGTGATGCATGAACTCGCCAAGCAGTTCCGCTTCGACGCCGCGCACACGCTCGACCGCGCGGTCGATGCCGAGCCGAGCCGGCGCGTGCACGGCCACTCCTACCGCGCCGAGGTCGCGCTGCGCGGCGAGCCCGACCCGGCGAGCGGCATGATCATCGACCTCGGCCTGTTCGAGCGGGCGCTGCTCGCCGCCCGCGACGGGCTCGACCACCGCCTGCTCGACGAGGTGCCTGGGCTCGGCCCGGCGACGATGGAGCATCTCGCCGCCTGGATCTGGCGCGCCGTCGCACCTGCCTGCCCCGGCCTCGCCAGGGTCAGCGTGTTCCGCGACTCGAGCGGCGACGCCTGCAGCTATTTCGGCCCCGGCTGATGCCCGATCCCCGGATGATGCCGAGCGCGGACCAGACTTCGGCCGACCACGCCATAGTCCTGTTCTCCGGCGGCCAGGACTCGACCACCTGCCTCGCCTGGGCGCTGCAGCGCTTCGCCCACGTCGAGACGATCGGCTTTGACTACGGCCAGCGCCACAAGGTCGAGCTCGAGGTCCGCCCGCGCATCCTCGCGGCGTTCGCCGCCAGGCTGCCGGCGCAGGCCGCCCGCCTCGGCGAGGACCACATGGTCGACCTCGGCGTGCTCGGCGCGCTGAGCCAGACCTCGCTCACCAGCGACGTCGCCATCGCCATGCGGCAGGACGGCCTGCCGAACAGCTTCGTGCCCGGCCGCAACCTGCTGTTCCTGACCTTCGCCGCCGCCATCGCCTACCGCCGCGGCGCGACGCACCTCGTCGGCGGCATGTGCGAGACCGACTACTCCGGCTACCCGGATTGCCGCGACGACACGATCAAGGCGATGCAGGTCGCGCTCGGCCTCGGCATGGACCGCCGCTTCGTGCTGCACACGCCGCTGATGTGGATCGACAAGGCCGCAACCTGGCATCTCGCTTACGACCTCGGCGGCGCGCCACTGATCGACATCGTGCGCGAGGAGACCCACACCTGTTATGAAGGCGACCGCACCCACCGCCACGACTGGGGCTATGGCTGCGGCGCCTGCCCCGCCTGCCAGCTGCGCCGCGTTGGATACGAGACGTTCGCGCGGGCGACAAGCAAGGCCTACTTTTTTGAAAAAAAGTAGCAAAATACTTTTGCTGGTTTGGCTTCCTACCCAGCCGGCTGACGCGGCAGCAAGATCCCGGCGTCGCCGGTCGCGTGCATGCGCCCGGCGGCCGCCGCCGCCGCCGCGCCGGAGCCATAGAAGATGTCGGCCCGCGCGGCGCCGGTGATGTCGGTGCCAAGGTCCTGCGCCACCGTGAGGTGCCGCCACGGCGCTGCGGTCAGCGGGTCAGTGGTGCTGATGAACACCGGTGCGCCAAGCGGCACCGCGGCGCGGTCGACGGCGACCGAGCGCCCGGGCGTCAGCGGAATGCCGAGCGCGCCAGGCGGCCCGGCGGCCGGCGACATGCCGGAAGCGATGCGGAAGAACACGTAGTCGGGGTTCTGGTCGAGCATCGCCCGCACCCGGTCGGGATGCGCGTCGAGCCAGGCGCGTATCGACTGCAGGCTCACCCCGCTTGCGGCGAGCTGATGCTCGGCGACCAGCACGCGGCCGATCGGCACGTAAGGCCGGCCGTTCTGGCCGTCGAAGACGACGCGTATGACCTCGCCGCTCGGCGTCACGACGCGGCCGGAGCCCTGCACCTGCAGGAAGAACAGATCAACCGGGCTCGCCAGCCAGACCAGCGCCAGGTGTTGCCCTTCGAGCGCGCCGGCCTCGATCTCGGCGCGATCATAATACGGCACGGTGCGGCCGTCCGGCAGGCGGCGGGCGTTGATCGGGCGGCCGTTCGGCGCGCTCGGCGGCAGGCGGACGAGGTCGTCAGGTCGGGCGAGCAGCGGCACCTGGTAGACGCCGCCGCGAACGCGCGAGCCGGCGACCTGCGGCTCGAAATAGCCGGTGAACAGCGCCGGCTCGCGCG
>CAXTSD010000400.1:0-2376 GCA_964246775.1 uncultured Acetobacteraceae bacterium
AAGCTCGACCGTGCGGCGCTGCCGGCGGTTACCGTGGCGGCGACCGCGCCCGCCGGCCGGCCGCCGTTCGGCGCCACCGAGCAGCGCCTCGCCGCCATCATCGGCGCGCTGCTGCCGGGGCGGACGATCGCCGCCACCGACAACTTCTTCCTGATCGGCGGCCATTCGCTGCTGGCGACGCAGGCGATGGTGCAGGCGCGCGCCGCCTTCGGGATCGAGCTCACTCTGCTGCACCTGTTCGAGGCGCGCACGGTCGAGCGTCTCGCCCGCACCGTCGACGCGCTGCTGATCGAGCGCATCGCCGCGATGAGCGAAGAGGACGTGCTGCGGCTCGCCGCCGGATGAGCGCCACCGTCACGGTGCCGGACCGATGTGAGGATGCGCCGAGCATCTTCCGGCTGCTCGACCCGGCGGTGCTGGCCGACCCGTATCCCCTGTATCGGACGTTGCGCGACTTCGATCCGGTGCACTGGGATCCCTACCTGCATTGCTGGGTGGTGACCAGCTACGCCGAGTGCGTCACCGTGCTGCGCGAGTTCTCCGCCGACCGCAAGCCGAGCCTCGCCCAGCTCGACGCGATCGGCCTGTCGGCGCTGACCCCGGTCGCGGCGATGATGATGCGGCAGATGCTGTTCATGGACGCGCCGTCGCATACCAGGCTGCGCGGGCTGTGCTCGGCCGCGTTCACGCCGCGTCGCGTCGACGCGCTCGGCGAGCAGGTGCAGGCGATCGCCGACGCGCTGATCGACCGCGTGCTGCCGACCGGGCGGATGGAGGTGCTGAGCGAGTTCGCCGAGGCGCTGCCGGCGATCGTGACCGCGACCATGCTCGGCGTGCCGGCGGCGGACCACGCGCAGCTCAAGCTGTGGTCGGCGGATTTCGCCGAGATACTCGGCGCGTTCGGCCACAGCCAGGAGCGCGCGCGCCAGATGCTGGCGAGCGTCGAGGCGATGGCGGCGTATTTTCGCAGCGCCTTGCGCGACCCCGGCGGCGCCGGCCGGCGCACCGGCGGCCTGCTCTACGCGCTGGCGGAAGCGGAGGTCGACGGCGCGCGGCTGAGCGAGGACGAGGTGATCGCCAACACCATCGTCACCATGGTGGGCGGCCAGGAGACCACGACCAACCTGATCGCCTCCGGCCTGCTCACCCTGCTGCGCCAGCCGGAGCGCCTGGCCGAGCTGCGCGACGACCCGGCGGCGCTGGAGTCAGGGATCGAGGAGCTGCTGCGCTTCGAGAGCCCGAGCCAGCACACCGGCCGGCTCGCCCGCGCCGACACGACGCTCGGCGGCAAGCGCATCCGGGCCGGCGATCTGGTGATGGCGGTGATGGGGGCGGCTAACCGCGACCCCGCCCGCTTCCGCGATCCCGACCGGCTCGACCTCAGGCGAGGCGACAACCGCCACCTCGCCTTCGGCTGGGCGGCGCATTTCTGCTTCGGCGCGCCGCTCGCCCGGCTGGAAGCGCAGGTCGCCTTCGCCACCCTGCTGCGCCGGTTGCGCAACCTCGCTCTGCCGCCGCAGCGCCTGGTCTGGCGCGACAATTCTGGGTTGCGCGGGCTGCGCGGCCTGAACGTGACGTTCGATGTATAGAAGACAGGCCTGCTTTTTTGAAAAAAAGCAGCAAAAAACTTTTACTTATTTGACGCACGCTGGCGCAATACGGATATAATAAACAAAGCTTTTTGGTTCTTTTTCTCGAAAAAGAACCGCTTGCAGAGGCGACAAGGATGCACCGATGAGCCTGACCAACGACGTGTCGGAAGCGCGTCGGCGTCTGCTCGCCCGGCTGCAGCTCGGCGATGGCGCGCCGGCCGACGGCCCTGGGCCGCGCCAGGGGTCGACGCCGGTGCCGCTGTCGTTCGAGCAGGAGCACGTCTGGCTGGACGACGCGCTCGCCGCCGACCGGGTGCTGTATAACGAGGCGGTCACCATCCACCGGCACGGCCCGCTCGACCTCGCCGCGCTGGAGGCGGCGTTCGCGCTGGTGCTGCACCGGCACGAGGCCTGGCGCGCCTGCTTCGTCGAGCAGGATGGCCGGCTGCTGCAGATACTGCCTGAGGAGATGCCGTTCCGCCTGCCGTGCACCGATTTGTCGGCCGCGGCGGACCCGGAGGCGGCGGCGCTCGCCCTCGCCGCCGAGGCGGCCCGGCCGCCGTTCCGCCTGTTCGAGGCGCCGCTGCTGCGCGCCCACGTGCTCCGGCTCGGCCCCGAGCGTCACCGGCTGTGCCTGACGCTGCATCACATCATCTTCGACGGCGTATCGCTGTATGGCGTGCTGATGCCGGAACTCACCGCCGCCTACGCGGCGCTGAGCGCCGGCCGCACGCCCTTGCTGCCGAGGCTGGCGTTGCAATACGGCGACTACGCGGTCTGGCAG
>CAXTSD010000401.1:0-2363 GCA_964246775.1 uncultured Acetobacteraceae bacterium
GCCTTGCCTTGCCTTGCCTTGCCTTGCCTTGCCTTGCCTTGCCTTGCCTTGCCTTGCCTTTGCTTCCAGGCTCGCTAGCCATCCTTGAGCGGCTCGTGCCCCCAGTTCATCAGCGAGTGCCGCCAGCGCGTGTCCTCGACGTCGCCGGCGGGACGCTGCTTGATGTGGCGGTGCACGTAGCCGGTCACCTTGCGCATGTCGCGGTAGTCGTCGTCGGTCAGCGCGGATTGCTTGGTTCCGGCGATCTCGATGATGCGTTCGCCCATGTGGTGGCCGACCGAGCCGCCGGCTCCTGGCGCCGTCACCTTCTCGCCTTGCGGGGTCATGCCGACGCTGCGGCTTTCGTCGCTGGCGAGCCATTTTTTCAGCGCCGCCGGGGTCATGTTGACGACCTCGCGATAGGCCTCGCGTATCTCGCGCCGCTGCTCGTCGGAGAACGTGTCGTCGGCCATCAGCCTGGCGCCCGCAGCGCCCGCACCAGCTCGGCCTTCTTCATCCGCGAGCGGCCGGCGACGTTGGCGCGCGCCGCGCGGTCCAGCAGCTCGGCGCGCGTCATCGCCTCGAGGTCGCGGCCGCCGTCGTGGTGGCGCGCGGTCTTGTCCGCGACGTCTTTCGGCTGGGCGGAGAACTGCTTGCCCTTGCGGGTGTCGGCGCGCTTCTTCGCTGTGGTGCGATTGTACTCGGCATCGGTAAGCGACTCGCGCGCCTGCTTTGGCAGGTAGCGCTCGCCGGTGTCCTCGCTGTTCTCGCCGGACTTGGTGCCCCAGTCCTCGCGCGTCCATTGCGACAGCGCGTTGTCGGCCGACTTGTCGCCCTTGTAGCCGCCGCCCTCGTCCTTGTACTCGTGGACGGCGAGCTGCGCCTTGCGGGCCGACCACTGGCCGGGGCGGCCGCCCTTGTCGCCTTCGGTGACCTCGGTCTTCACCTTGTCCCAGAGTTTTGGGTCCGTCCTCTCCGCCGTCTTGGCCATGCCCGCCTCCAGCCGCGTTCAGAGCGCTGAAAGCGGGTGTCGGGTTACGGTTCCACTGGGCTTGCGACATCACCTGTCGGCGTCTCGCCCGGGGTGAGCGCGTCGGCCACCGTCTCCTTGCCGCGCTGCGGCAGCAGCTTCATCGTCAGGATGAATGCCGACAGGGCGAGGCAGATGATGTTCTGCACGATGATCGCCCACTGGCCGAGCAGCACGCCGTAGAGCAGCCAGGCGATGAAACCCGCCACCGTGATCAGATACATCTTGAGCGAGATGCCGTCGGTGTTGCGCGAGCGGATGATCGTCCAGGCCTGCGGCACGAAGCTCACCATGGACAGGCTGGCGGCAAACAGGCTCACGATCGTGACCGCGCTCATGCCGCCTCACTCCTGTTCGGCGTAGGGGTTCGTGGTGCCGCGGAACTGCAGCCGGATCGGCGTGCCGGGCAGCGAAAACGCCTCGCGCAGGCCGTTGACCAGGTAGCGCTGGTAGTCCTCGGGCGTCTGCTCGGCGCGGGTGCCGAACACGATGAAGGTCGGCGGCCGCGCCTTCGCCTGGGTGATGTAGCGCAGCTTGAGCCGGCGGCCGGCGACCAGCGGCGGCTGATGGCGCTCGAGCGCGCCCTCGAACCAGCGGTTCAGCCCGCCGGTGGCGACGCGGGTGTTCCAGATCGCGTGCACCCGGCGCACCGCCGGCAGCAGCTTGTCGACCCCTGCCCCGGTGAGGGCCGAAAAGCTCACGACCGGGATGCCCTTCATCTGCGCGAGCGAGGTCTCCAGGCGGTCGGCGATCTCGCCCCGGCGCTTCGTGCGGTCCTCGACGGCGTCCCACTTGTTGAGCGCGAGGACGCAGGCGCGGCCCTCGCGCTCGATCAGCCGGGCGATCTGCAGGTCCTGCTCGTGCAGGCCGAGCGCCGCGTCGACGGCGAGCACCACCACCTCGGCCATCTTCAGCGCCTCGATTGCGGCGCTCACCGACATCTTCTCAAGCTCGGCCTCGATGCGCGACTTGCGACGCAGCCCGGCGGTGTCGACGAGCTCGATCTCGCCCTGATCGTCACCTTGGCCGCCACCTAACCGCACAGCGACCGCGTCGCGGGTCAGCCCCGGTTCCGGACCGGTGATCATCCGCTCCTCGCCGAGCAGCCGGTTGATCAGCGTCGACTTGCCGGCGTTCGGTCGGCCGACGATCGCGAGCTTGAGCGGGCGGGCGGCCTCGTCCGCCGGCTCGTCCACACCTTCGTGCAGCCGGGCGGGCAGCCGGTCGGCGATCTCGCTCGCCAGTTCGGCGAGGCCCTCGGCGTGCTCGGCCGAGACGGCGAGCGGCTCGCCGAGGCCGAGCGCGAACGCCTCCATCGCCGCCGCGGCGCCGCCGCGCCCCTCGGCCTTGTTGG
>CAXTSD010000402.1:0-2363 GCA_964246775.1 uncultured Acetobacteraceae bacterium
CCCGGCTTGCAGCAAGGCGGCGCCGCCGGCGGGGTCGGGGCGCAGCACCGCGACGTCGCCGCTGCCTGAGGCCTGCACCACCGCGAGGGTGTCCGCCAGGCGCTCGCCGAGCAGGAACTCCACCCGACGGTTCTGCGCCCGCCCCGCCGCGGTCGCGTTTGACGCGACAGGCTGGCGGCGGCCGATCGCGACCGCGCTCATCAGCTTCGGATCGACGCCGTCCTGAGCGAGGGCGGCGATCACGCTTTGCGCCCGCCGCGCCGAGAGCCCGATGTTGTAGGCGTCCGAGCCGACGGCGTCGGTATGGCCGAGCACGGTCAGCGCCGCGCCGCTCGCATGCTCCGCCGCGGCGAGCCGCTGCAGCACCGCGGCGGCTTGCGGCAACGGCTGGTCGCTCGCGCTGTCGAACAGCACGCCGTCCGGGATCAGAAGACGCAGCGTCGCGCCGCCCTCGCCTGCCGGCACGGCGGCAAAGCCGGCGGCGGCGAAGACCTGCTGGCGATCGGGCGGCCCCAACGGCGGAGCCGTGCTAAACGTAGTCGGCGGAGCCTGGCTCGATATAGGTGGCGGAGCCGTGCTCGGTATGGGTGGCGGAGCCGGGCCTGGCGCGGCGGCGCTCGTCGGCGCGACACCGGCAATCGGCGGCGGCGGCAGAGCGACGCAGCCGGCCAGCAGGCAGGGAGCGAGCAGCGCAATCGAGGCAATCGGCGGCCGGACCGGCATCGCGCAGGTCTATCCCGCGCCTCAAGCCGGACGCAATCGCCTCTCGCCCGCCATCGCGTGCCCGGGGTCGGCCGGCGCGTGCAACAGGCGCTCGACCCGGCTGATCAGCTCGGCGGCGCGGAACGGCTTGCGGATGATGCGCTCCGGGGCGACGTCGGCGATACCGCTCGCGTCGCTGAACTCCGCATAGCCGGTGACGAGCATCAGCTTGAGCGCCGGCCGCGTCACGCGCACCTGCGCCATCAGCTCGAGCCCGGTCATTCCCGGCATCGCGTAATCGGCGAGCAGCAAACCGACCCGGTCGCCCTCGCGCTCCAGTATCTGCAACGCCGCGGTGCCGCTCGCGGCGGTCAGCACCTCGTAGCCGACATCGCCCAGCAGCTCCGCGGTGATCTCGCGCACCGCCTCCTCGTCGTCGACCAGCAGCAGGCAGCCGCGCCTTGCCCCGTGCCCTGCCCCGGCCCTCGCCCCGACCTTGGCCACGACCCCGGTTTCAAGCGTGGTTTCAGGCGCGGTTTCAGGCGAACCGAGGGCGTCCAGCAGCTGCGCCTCGGCCGCCCGCGGCAGGATCAGCGTGACGACGGTGCCGCCGCCGGGCCGGGCCGAGATGAGCGCGTCGCCGCCGGATTGCCGAGCGAGCCCGTGCACCTGCGACAGTCCGAGCCCGGTGCCCTCGCCGACGCGCTTCGTCGTGAAGAACGGGTCGAACGCCCGCGCCGCCACCTCCGGCGTCATGCCGACGCCACTATCCTCGACGTGGAGCAGCACGTAGTCGCCTGGCAGGACCGAGGCGGGATGGGTGTGGCCGAGCGCGTGGTTGGAGGTGAGCAGCCTGAGCGTGCCGCCCTCAGGCATCGCGTCGCGCGCGTTCAGCGCCAGGTTGAGGATCGCGACCTCGATCTGGTTCGGGTCGATCAGCGCCGGCCATAGCGCCGGCTCGAGCTCCGCCTCGACGGCGATGGCGCCGCCGAGCGTCGAGGACAGCAGCACGGTGAGGCCGTTGACGACGCGGTTGAGGTCCGTCGGCACCGGCAGCAGGCGCTGACGGGTCGAGAAGGTGATGAGTTGCGCCGTCAGCCGCTCGCCGCGCCGCCCGGCCTCCGAGGCGATCTCGACCAGCCGGCGCGCGCGCGCGTCGAGCAGACCGGGGCGGCGGCGCAGCAGGTCGAGGCTGCCGAGCACCGTCGTCAGCAGGTTGTTGAACTGGTGGGCGAGGCCGCCGGCGAGCTCGCCGACCGCCTGCAGCTTCTGCGCCTGGCGCAGGCTCGCCTCGGTGCGCTCGCGCGTGCTGACCTCGACCTGCAGGCGATTATTGCTCTCGAGCAGTGCCGCGGTCCGGCTGGCGACCCGGCTCTCCAGCGTCTCGGTGAGCAGGCGCACCTCCTCGTCCTTGCGGCTCAACGCGTCCGCCATGCCGTTGAGCTCGCCGGCGAGCAGGCCGAACTCGGTGCGCTTGCCCTCCGACAGCCTGGCGCGGGCGCTGAGATCGCCGTTGCTCCAGGCGCGCGCCGCGCGCAGCAGCAGGCCGACCGGCCGGCGGACGAAATACTGGCCAAACAGCAGCGCGCAGGCGGCGCTGCCGAGAAAGCCGACGGCCACCAGCAGGGTGCCGAGCAGCACCACGCGCGCGATCGCCGCCG
>CAXTSD010000403.1:0-2354 GCA_964246775.1 uncultured Acetobacteraceae bacterium
GCGCCGGCCTGTCCGGCGGCCAGGCGCGGCGCCTCGCCTTGGCCCGCGCCCTGGTGTCACGCGCCCCGATCCTGATCCTCGACGAGCCGTGCGAGGGCCTTGACGCCGAAGCCGAGCAGGCCTTTCTCGCCACCCTCAACGCAATCGGCGACGAGCGCACCGTGCTGCTGATCGTCCATCGTCTCACCGGTGTCGAGCGGCTCGACCGGATATGGCGTTTGTCCGCCGGCCGCGCCGTCGCCGCCGCCGCCTGACATCAGGGCTCGCTGATGGCGACCCCTGGTAGCAGGGGTCTTTGTCTCGCGCGCCGCCGGCCGCCAACCCGGCGCGCATACCAACGCGGCAGGGACGTTGCGACAGTCAGCCGATCGTGTTTGAACAAGCCGCGCAGAACGCGCCGACCGATGCCCAAGGATAAGCCGAATGCGCCGTCTTCACGTCCTGTTGCTGCCGCTCGCGATGGCGGCCTGCGCCTCGAACCGGCCGATCCCGCGCTACGAAGTGTTCTTTCCCGAAGGCTCCTCGCAACTGCAGGACGTCACCTACGGCACCATCTCGGAGGCGGCGAGCCGCGCCGTGGGAGGGCCGATCCGCGCCGTCCACGTCGTCGGCTACAGCGACCAGGCCGGCAGCCCGCGGGCCGACTTCGCGCTGTCGAAGAGCCGCGCCGACAACGTGGCGATGGCGCTGGTCGCCGATGGCGTGCCGCCCGACCGCATCGTGCGCGAGGCGCATGGGCCGACCGGCGGCGACACCCACGTGCAGCGCCGACGCGTCGAGGTCGTGATTGGTCCGTAACGGCAGGGCAGGAGCGGAGCGCTTGCCCTTCTTGCGCTAGAGAAGATGCTCTCGCTGAAGATCAGCGCCGCCGAGACGCCGCGCGAGACGCTGGCCCGCGTCTTCGGCTACCCGGATTTCCGCGGCCAGCAGGCGGCGGTCGTCGAGCACGTCGTCGCCGGCGGCGACGCGCTGGTGCTGATGCCGACCGGCGGCGGCAAGAGCATCTGCTACCAGGTGCCGGCGCTGTGCCGCCCCGGCACCGCGGTGATCGTCTCGCCGCTGATCGCGCTGATGGACGACCAGGTCGCGGCACTGCGCCAGTCCGGCGTCGCCGCCGGGGCGCTGCATTCAGAGCTGCCGGCGGACGAGTCCGCCCGCGTCTCGCGTTCGCTCGGCGATGGCGGGCTCGACCTGCTCTACGTCTCGCCCGAGCGGCTGCTGCGCCCCAGCACAATCGACCGCCTGCGCCGCCTCGAACTGGCGCTCGTCGCCATCGACGAGGCGCATTGCGTCTCCGCCTGGGGCCACGAGTTCCGCCCCGAGTATCGCGACCTCGCCCGGCTCGGCGAGCATTTCCCCGGCGTGCCGCGCGTCGCCCTGACCGCGACCGCCGATCCGCGCACCCGCGCCGACATCCTCGCCGCACTCAACCTTCGCGAGGCGAGGGTGTTCGCCGCCAGCTTCCACCGCGCCAACCTCGTGATCGGCGCCGCGGCGAAAGGCGGGCAGACGCAGCAATTGACCGACTTCCTCGACCGTCATCCGGGCGAGACCGGCATCATCTACTGCGGCAGCCGCGCCAAGACGGAGCGCACGGCGGCGAGCCTTACTGCCCGCCATCTGCCGGCCTACGCCTTTCACGCTGGCCTCACGCCGGAGCACAAGCGCGGCCTGCTCGCCCGCTTTCGCGGCGGCGAGCCGGTGATCATCTGCGCCACCATCGCCTTTGGCATGGGGATCGACCGGCCGGACGTGCGCTTCGTCGTCCATCTCGACATGCCGGACAGCCCGGAGAGCTACTACCAGCAGATCGGCCGCGCCGGCCGCGACGGCGAGCCCGCCGACACCATGCTGCTGTATGGCGGCGAGGACATCGCCCGCGCCCGGCGCTGGCAGGCGCAATCGACGGCGCCGGAAGCCGAGCAGCGCATCAAGCGCGAGCGGCTGGAGGCGATGATCGCGCTGTGCGAGACGGCCTCCTGCCGGACCGCGGCGCTGCTCGCCTGCTTCGGCGAACAGCTCGACGCGCCCTGCGGCCATTGCGACCGCTGCCGCGACCCGGTCGCGACGTTCGACGGCACGCTCGAGGCGCAACAGGCGCTCTCCGCCGTCTACCGCACCGGCCAGCGCTTCGGCGCCCTGCACATCGTCGCCGTGCTGCGCGGCCAGGTGACGGAGATGGTGACGCGCTGCCGACACCATGAGCTTGCCCTGTTCGGCGTCGGCCGCGAGCGCAGCGCCGAGTTCTGGCGCGGCGTCATCCGCCAGTTGATCGCGCTTGGCGCGCTCGCCACCAGCAGCGGCGAGTATGCGACGCTGGCCCTGGTCACCGGCGTCGCCAGGCCGATCCTGCG
>CAXTSD010000404.1:0-2353 GCA_964246775.1 uncultured Acetobacteraceae bacterium
GTCGGCGAGGAAGGGTTGCGCGAGCAGCAGCCGCGTGTTCGGCCCGACCGGCGGCAGCGCCGACGCCCGGTCCGGCGGCAGGAACCTGACCGGCACGCCGAGCTCGCAAAACATCGCGGCGAACTGCGCCCGCACAACGTCCGGCAGCGCGCCGGCGACGAGCAGCGCCGCGTCGTCGCTGACGTCATCGGGCAACTCGGGCACCAGTGCGGCGAGGCAGGCGTCCTCGCCCTCGGTGAACGTGGTCTCGATGCCGGACCCGGAATAGGCCAGCACGCGGGTGTTCGGCAGCGTGCGTCGCTGCAGCCGGGCGGCGGCCCGCGCGAGGTCGAGCTTGATCACCTCGGAGGGGCAGGAGCCGACCAGGAACAGCAGCCGGATGTCCGGCCGCCGCGCCAGCAGCCGGTCGACGACGCGGTCGAGCTCGTCGTTGAGGTCGGCCCTGCCGGCGAGGTCGCGCTCCTCGATGATTGCGGTGGCGAAGCGCGGCTCGGCGAAGATCATCACCCCGGCCGCCGATTGCAGCAAGTGGGCGCAGGTGCGGCTGCCGACGACGAGAAAGAACGCGTCCGGCATCGCCCGGTGCAGCCAGACGATGCCGGCGAGCCCGCAGAATACCTCGCGCTGGCCGCGCTGGCGCAGCACCTGCGGGCCAGGCAGGACAGCGCCAGGCGGGCTCGCGCAACCCGCCGACACGCGGTCGAGCGTCGCGCTCATTCGGCGGCCTCGATGCGCAGCCCGGGCCGCAGCCCGAGCGACCCCGCGCGCGGCGGCGCCGGCTCGCGACGCACGGCGCGCAGCTTGAGCACGAACTGCGTCGCGTTCACGACGTAGGAGGCGTAGGCGGCAAGTGCCAGCAGCATCAGGTTCGACGCCGTCAGCGCCTCGGTGAGCAACGCCGCGAGATAGGCGGTGTGCAACGCGATCACCAGCATGCTGAACACGTCCTCCCAGAAGAACGCTGGCGCAAACAGCAGCTTTCCGAACACCGCGCGCTCCCACAAGGCGCCGGTCGTCATGATCGTGTAGAGCAGCGCCGTCTTCACGACGATCGAGGCGGTCGCCGCGTCGTAGCCGCGCCCGGTGCACAGGAAGCGCAGCACCAGAGCGAGGCTGAGCGCGAAGGCGATGAACTGCATCGGCGCCAGCACCGCCTGCACCATCGTCCAGTGGCTGGCGTCGCGCCGGCGTCGCTGCTCCGGCGTGTAGACGAAGGGCGAGACCGTCGGCTGGCGATCGCGTCGCGTCGCGATCGAGCCCGAGGTCGCCGACCACGGGCAGCAATCGGCGAAGCTGAGCAGGTCCGAGAAATACCGCGTGGTGCTCATGGCTTGAACCCCAGGATCCATGGTCGATGCGTGATCGCCGGCCGTCCGTCTGTGTCGCCCTCGGTGGCGCTGTCTCTGGCACCATCGGTGGCGCTGTCTCTGGCCCGTCGGTGGCGCTGTCTCTGGCGCCATCGGTGGCGACGCTAGGATCGCGTCGAGGCGACTGTCAAGCATTCAGAACGTAATGTTAGGTTGACACATCGATCGCCGGTTTGCTTCACTCCCGCTCATGGCTGTGGTCGTGCAGGGAGCGCGCGATGTCGGGGCTTGCTGGGCGCGAGACGGGGCGGCAGGAGACGGGGCGGCAGACGGTTGACGGCGCGCCGAGGCGGCGGGCGCGGTCGCGCCGCGATCACGCGACCATCCGCGCGATCCTCGCCTTGGTCGAAAGCCAGGTGGTGCCGCGTCTCGTGCGCGAAGCGCACGGCAACACGCTGACGCGCGAAGCGCAGGGCGGCGCGCTCGATCCGGCCGATCCCGCCTACGTGCGCCGCTTCGCGCGCTGCCTGCTGCTCGACGACCCGGCGCCGGCGAAGGCCGTGTTCGCCAGCGCCTGCGCCGCCGCCGCGCCGCAGCCGCTCTGCCTCGGCTTGCTGACCGACGCGGCGCGCCTGCTCGGCGACTGGTGGGAGCGGGATCGCGCCTCGTTCAGCGAGGTGACGATCGGCACCCTGCGGCTGCAGGGCTTCCTGCACGAGATCGCGCCCGCCTTGGCCGCCGCACCCGATGCCGGACCAGAGGCCGCCGGCAGCGCGCTGCTGCTGCCGGTGCCGGGCGAGCAGCACGGTTTTGGCGTGCTGATGCTGGCCGAGTTCTTCCGCCGCGCCGGCTGGCGGGTGCACCCGCCGCTCGCCTCGTCCGGCGCCGACGTGAGCCGGCAGGTGCGCTCCGAGAAGCTCGACCTGGTCGGGCTGTCGATGGCGAGCCCGCGGCATCAGGACACCCTGGCGGCCCAGATCGCCGCCATACGCCGCCGCTCGCGCAACCGCGAGGTGATCGTCATGGTCGGCGGCCCGGCCCTGCTC
>CAXTSD010000405.1:0-2349 GCA_964246775.1 uncultured Acetobacteraceae bacterium
CAGCAGCAGGGCGAGTAGCACCGCGAGGTGCAGCCCGGCGGAAACCAGGCCGGCTCGCTTCATCATTGGCGTCATCGGGAGCACTCAGCCGGGCACGACGCAGAACTCAGCCATGCCTCGCCGGCGCTGCACCTTGCGCCGGCGCCGCCCCGCCGGGCTGCTCGGCCAGCAGCGCGACCTTGGTGAAGCCGCCCTGGGTGACGGTGCCCATCACCTCCATGATCCGCCCGTAAGAGAGGTCCTTGTCGCCACGCACGAAGATCCGCCGCGTCGGGTCGTTCTTCGCGTTCGCCTGCAGCTTGCTGACCAGGTCGGCAAGCTGCACCTCATCGTCGCCGATGAAGATCTTGCCGGCCGCGTTGAGCGACACGGTGATCGGCGTCGCGTCCTGGTTCAGCGGCGCCGCCGACGCCTTCGGCAGGTCGACGTTGACGCCGGACGTCATCAGCGGCGCGGTCACCATGAACACGATCAGCAGCACGAGCATCACGTCGACCAGCGGCGTCACGTTGATCTCGGCCAGCGGCTTGTAACGGCCGCGCCCCTTGTGGCCGCCAAACGAGGCCGCCATCAGGCGCGCTCCTCGCCCTGCCGGCTGAGGATCGCCCCGAACTCGGTGCCGAACCCCTCGAGCCGCGAGGCGAAGCGCGACAGGTCGGTGCTCAGCTTGTTGTAGGCGAGCACCGCCGGGATCGCCGCGACCAGGCCGATCGCGGTCGCGAACAAGGCTTCGGCGATGCCAGGCGCCACCACCGAGAGATTGGTGTTGTGCATCGCCGCGATCGCCGAGAACGAGTGCATGATGCCCCACACCGTGCCGAACAGGCCGACGAACGGCGCCGTCGCGCCGACCGAGGCGAGGAAGATCATCCAGCGCTCCATGCGCTCGAGCTCGCGCTGCACGGTCATCGCCATCGCCCGGTCCAGCCGCTCGCGCACCGAGCCGCGCGCCATGTCCGCCCCGGCGACGCGCGAGGATCGCCGCCACTCCGTCATCGCGGCGCCGAACACCGCCGCCATCGGGTGGCCAGGCTTCACGCCCTCGCGGTCATACAGCTCCTCAAGCGAGCCGCCGGACCAGAACCGGTCTTCGAACCCGTCGGCGGCGCGGCTGGCGCGGCGTATCGACGTCACCTTCTCGAACACGATCGCCCACACCCAGACGCTGGCGGCGAGCAGCCCCAGCATGATCAGCTTGACGACGATGTCGGCCTGCAGGAACAGCGCCCACAGCGACAGGTCGCCAGCCGCCCCCAGATTGGGCGCTCCCAGATTGATGGCATCGACGGCACGATCCAAAGCCCGCTCCTACACCACGGCCAGCAACGCCTCGCGCCAACGCGCCGGAATGCGGGCCACCCGCCCGTCCCGCTCGCCGACGCAGACGAGCACGATCTCGGCAAGCGCGATCGCCTCGCCGCCCACCTCGACCGCCTGACGCAAGGTGACCGAGGCGCCGGTCAGCCCAAGCGTCGTCGTCACCACAGTCAGCAGATCGTCGAGGCGCGCGGGCCGCAAATACTCCAGTTTGGCGCGACGCACCATGAAGCCTCGTCCATGTTCGGCCCGCAGCGCCGAATACGGCGCACCGATCGCCCGCAGCGCCTCGGTGCGCGCCCGCTCGCAGAAGCCGAGATAGCGCGCGTGATAGACGATGCCGCCGTAATCGGTGTCCTCGACATAGACGCGGAAGTCGCAGCGATGCGCGCTCACTCCGGCGCGTCCAGCAGGTCGAGCAGCGGCCCCGCCGCCGGCGCCCGCAAGCCAAGATGCCGCCAGCCGGCCTCGCCGAGCATGCGGCCGCGCGAGGTCCGCAGCACCAGCCCTTCCTGGATCAGGAACGGCTCGACCACGTCCTCGAGCGTGTCGCGCGCCTCGGCGAGTGCTGCCGCCAGCGTCTCGACGCCGACCGGCCCGCCGCCATGGTGCTCGGCGATGCGTCGCAGGTAGCGCCGGTCCATCGCGTCGAGCCCCAGCCGGTCGACCTCGAGCCGGGTCAGCGTGCGGTCGGCGATCTCGCGCCCGACGGTGCCCGAGCCCTGCACGGCGGCGAAATCCCGCACCCGGCGCAGCAGCCGCCCGGCGATCCTCGGCGTGCCGCGCGAGCGCGCCGCGATCTCCGCCGACCCCTCCGCCGCGAGATCAAAGGCGAGCTTCTCCGCCCCGCGCGAGACGATCAGCTCGAGCTCCGCCGGGGTGTAGAACACCAGCCGCAGCGGAATGCCGAAGCGGTCGCGCAGCGGTGTGGCCAGCAGCCCGGCCCTGGTCGTCGCGCCCCCCCCCGGGGACCCCGCCCCGGGGCTGGGCCCCCCCCCCCCCCCCCCCCCCCCCCCGCAGAGACCGACGGGC
>CAXTSD010000406.1:0-2320 GCA_964246775.1 uncultured Acetobacteraceae bacterium
CGCGTCGTACAACACCAAACGCGAACAAAGCCATTTTAAAGGCTCCGCCTTTAATGGGGTCAAGGGGCAAAGCCCCTTGCCTTTGCCTTGTCTTGCCTTGCCAGAGCCCGCGCCCCTGTGACGTTGAGGCGGTGATGCGCTATAGGGGCGGGCGATGTGCAGGGGCTTTGGCGGTCGATCATGACCTATGTGGACGGCATTGTCTTGGCGGTTCTCGCCGTGTCCGCCTTGGTTGGGTTGGTGCGCGGCCTGGTGCGTGAGGTGCTTGGCCTTGCCGCCTGGGTGTTGGCCGCCTGGGGTTCGATACGGTTGTATCCGCTGCTTGCGCCGACGATGCATGGCTGGTTCGGCGACGGCACAGTCGCTGACGTGGTAGCGTATGGCGTCGGGTTCATCGGTCTGCTGATCGTATTCTCGATCCTCGCCAATCTGGCGGCGCGGGTGGTGCAGGTCTCGGCACTTGGCGGGCTCGACCGCACGCTCGGCGGCGCTTTCGGCGTGTTGCGGGGTGCGGTTGTGCTGGTGGCCGCTTATATGCTGGCCGGGTTGGTGATCCCGGTCGAGGAGTGGCCGGGCGTCGTGCAGAAGGCGCGTTCGGCGCCGTATGTCTATGCGGGGGCGCAGTGGGCGGCGAACCGCCTGCCGCCGGAGTACCGGCCGAGGCTGGTGCCGCCGGGGGGCGGGCGGACGACGGTTGACGCGGCGCCGCCGAGCCCGCCGGAGCGCGCTTCGGCGCGCGAGTAGGAGTTGGGCGCATGATCGCCGGTTCGCCGAGGCCAGGCAGCGGCTCTGCCGAGGAGGACGACAGCCTGCACGAGGAGTGCGGCGTCTTCGGCGTATTCAACGTGACCGACGCCGCGGCGCTGACCGCGCTTGGCCTGCACGCGCTGCAGCATCGCGGGCAGGAGGCGACGGGCATCGTCTCGTTCGACGGCCAGCGCTTCCACATGCAGAAGGGCTTGGGCCTGGTCGGCGACAATTTCGGCGATGCGCGGGTGATCGCCTCGCTGCCCGGCATCTCGGCGATCGGCCACAACCGCTATGCGACGACCGGCGACACGGTGCTGCGCAACGTCCAGCCGCTGTATGCCGATTTCGAGTTCGGCGGCTTTGCCGTCGCGCATAACGGCAACCTCACCAACGCGCTCGCCCTGCGTCGCGCGTTGGTGCGGCGTGGCTGCCTGTTCCAGTCGACGACCGATAGCGAGGTGTTCGTCCACCTGATCGCGATCAGCCTGTATTCGACCGTGGTCGACCGGCTGATCGACGCGCTGAAGCAGGTGATCGGTGCCTACTCGCTGGTCGCCTTGTCGGACGAGGCGCTGATGGGCGTGCGCGACCCGCTCGGCGTGCGGCCGCTGATCCTCGGGCGCATCAGCCACGCCGATGGCAGCCACGGCTGGATACTGGCGTCCGAGACCTGCGCGCTCGACATCGTCGGCGCCGAGTTCGTCCGCGACGTCGAGCCGGGGGAGATCGTCATCATCTCCGCCGCCGGCGTGCGCTCGATCAAGCCGTTCGGCGCCGGCGGCAGCCGGTTCTGCGTGTTCGAGTACATCTACTTCGCGCGGCCGGACAGCGTGATGGAGGGGATGCCGGTCTATGAGGCGAGGAAGCGCATCGGGCGCGAGCTGGCGCGCGAGGCGGGTGCGGCGGCCGACGTCATCGTTCCGGTGCCCGATAGCGGCGTGCCGGCGGCAATGGGGTATGCGCTCGAGAGCGGCATACCGTTCGAGCTCGGCATCATACGCAACCACTATGTCGGGCGCACCTTCATCGAGCCGTCCGACCAGATACGCAACCTCGGCGTCAAGCTGAAGCACTCGGCCAACCGCGCCATGCTCGCCGGCAAGCGGGTGGTGCTGGTCGACGACAGCATCGTGCGCGGCACCACCAGCCGCAAGATCGTCGAGATGGTGCGCGCCGCCGGGGCCGAGGAGGTGCACATGCGTATCTCCTCGCCGCCGACCACCAACTCCTGCTTCTACGGCATCGACACGCCGGAGCGCGGCAAGCTGCTCGCCGCCCGCCACGACGTCGAGGCGATGGGCAAGCTGATCGGCGCCGACAGCCTCGCCTTCATCTCGCTTGACGGGCTGTATCGCGCGCTTGGCAAGCCGGGGCGCGACGCCGCCCGGCCGCATTACTGCGACGCCTGCTTCACCGGCGACTATCCGGTGCCGCAGCCCGATTTCGACGACAAGTCCGACCGGCAATTGTCGCTGCTGACCGAAGCGCATTGATGCGCCCGCTCGATGGCCGGGTGGCGCTGGTCACCGGCGCCTCGCGCGGCATCGGCTATGAGCTGGCGCTGGGGCTC
>CAXTSD010000407.1:0-2320 GCA_964246775.1 uncultured Acetobacteraceae bacterium
TCGATGCGGTGATCGTCGCCACCAGCACGCCCGACCAGGCGTTTCCCGCGGTCGCGCTGCGCGTCCAGGCGGCGCTCGGCATGACGCGCGGCTTCGGCTTCGACCTGGCCGCGGCGTGCAGCGGCTTCGTCTACGCGCTGTCCGTCGCCGACGCGATAATCCGCTGCGGCCAGGCGCGCGTCGTGCTGGTGATCGGCAGCGAGGTCTACTCGCGCATACTCGACTGGAACGACCGCAACACCTGCGTGCTGTTCGGCGACGGCGCCGGTGCTGCGGTGCTGCAAGCCGAGCATCGCGAGACCGGCCGCGGCCTGCTGTCGACGCATCTGCATGCCGCGGGCGAGCTTGGCGACCTGCTCTACGTCGACGGCGCGGTCGGCGTGCGCGACCGGCCGGGCACGCTTACGATGAACGGCCGCGAGGTGTTCCGCCACGCCGTCGCCAAGCTCGCCGCGGTGGTCGACGAGGCGCTGGCGAGCAACGGCCTGTCGCGGCGCGAGATCGACTGGCTGGTGCCGCATCAGGCCAATCTGCGCATCATCGACGCAATGGGCCGCAAGCTCGGCCTGCCACCAGAGCGGGTCGTCGTCACCGTCGACCGGCACGCCAACACCTCGGCGGCCTCGATCCCGCTGGCGCTCGACGAGGCGGTGCGCGACGGTCGGATCCGGCCGGGCGCGCTGGTGCTGATGGAAGCGCTGGGCGGCGGCCTGACCTGGGGCTCGGCGCTGCTGCGGCTCTAGCCTGCGACTGCCGCGCGCGCACTGTCAGACGGCGTCGCAACCTGCTGATCCCTCAAGATTTGTTGACGGGAGCGAGGGTGCTGCGTAGCTTTGCGCAATGAACACCGTCACCCGCGCCCAGCTCGCCGAGCGCATCTACACCCAGGTCGGACTGTCGCGCAACGAGTCCGCCGACCTGCTGGAGACGGTGCTGGAGCGTGTCTGCGCCGCGCTGGAGGGCGGAAATTCGGTGAAGATCAGCGGCTTCGGCACGTTTTCCGTGCGCCAGAAGGGCCGTCGCGTCGGTCGCAATCCGAAGACCGGCGTCGAGGTGCCGATACTGCCGCGCCGGGTGCTGGTGTTCCGCCCCAGCCAGGTCCTGAAGGCGCAGGTCAACGGCCTGACGCCGCCGACCGAGGATGATCTGTGAGCGGCGAGCGCCTGACCGGCGGCGTCGGCGCCGCGATCGACGAGGCGGCGTCCGAACCGGTGCGTTTGAAGAAGGCGCCCAACGCATTTCGCACAATCAGCGAGGTGGCTGACGAACTTCAGATACCGCAGCACGTGCTGCGGTTCTGGGAGACCAAATTTCCCCAGGTCCGGCCGCTCAAGCGCGGCGGCGGCCGGCGTTACTATCGGCCGGACGACATCGCGTTGCTGCGGCGTATCTCGGACCTGCTCTACACGCAGGGTTACACGATCAAGGGCGTGCAGCGCCTGCTGCGTGACGGTGGCGGCAAGCTGTCCGACGACATCCCGCCGCCCACCGAGGCCGAGCGCCTCGCCTCGGAGGCCGAGCGGGCGGTGACGGACGCGCAGCCGCCGGAAGACGTGCCGCCGGACGCGGCGCCCGCCACGCGAGAGCTGTCGCAGCGCTCGCCCGACCGGCTCGCCCCCGGCCACGCAGCGTCCGGCCACGCAGCGTCCGGGCGCCAGTCGGTCGAGCCGGCGCCGGCGGACCCGCTTGTCGCGCTGCTGCGGGCGCGGCTTGCCGCCGCACTCGTCGAACTCGAAGCACTGCGCCGGATGATCGGCGAGCTGTAGGGCATTGATCCCGTGCGGCTCGCCAAGCGAGCGGCAGCATTCGCGAAGTTCGCCCGGCTGGCGCGAATTGCCTGCCGGGCCGGCGTTTGCTAGACCCGGAGGGCTCGTGGCGTTTCGCGGGCTTCTGGTCGGAGCGTAGCGCAGTCTGGTAGCGCATCAGTCTGGGGGACTGGGGGTCGTGGGTTCGAATCCCGCCGCTCCGACCACGCCGCGGCAGGCAGCGCTGCAAAGCCCCGGACGGCACTCGTTCGCGGCGCCGAGCGAAAGGATGGCGACGCCGGATGCCTGAGCCGACGATTGGCGCCGCGTTCCTACCCGATTTCCCGCCGGAGCGCTTCCCCGAGGCGTTGTATCTCACGGCGTTTCCGGACGTGCGCGACGCTGTCGCCGCCGGGTTGCTGTCGAGCGGGCACGAGCATTACGGACTTTGCGGGCGCGGCGAGATCGAGGCCGGGCTGCGCGTCAACCCGTTCACCCTCATCCCCGGCGCGCTCGACGGGTTGCTCCCCGCGCCGACGCCGGCCGAGCCGGCGATCCCGGCGCCCACCGCGAGG
>CAXTSD010000408.1:0-2316 GCA_964246775.1 uncultured Acetobacteraceae bacterium
CGGCGGGCCGGGCGGCCTACAAAGCTTGCTGAGACAAGCCAGGCGGCCCTGGCCGGGGCGCGTCGGCAGCGGGGGACGCGACGCGATCATGCAGTCAGGCGACCGGCTTCGCATCGTGATCATCGGGCTGAGCATCACCTCGTCCTGGGGCAACGGCCACGCGACCACCTACCGCAGCCTGGTCGCGGGTCTCGCCGCGCACGGCCATGACGTGCTGTTCCTCGAACGTGACAAGCCGTGGTACGCCGCGCATCGCGACCTGCCGGCGCCACCGTTCGGGCGCTGCGCCCTCTATGCCGATCTGCGGCAACTCGAGCGCCACGCCGCGGCGGTGCGCGAGGCCGACCTCGTCGTCGTCGGCTCGTATGTCCCGGACGGCGTCGCGGTCAGCCGCTGGGCGCTCGACCGGGCGGCCGGCGTCACCGCCTTCTACGACATCGACACGCCGGTCACGCTTGCGGCTCTGGACGGCGCCGGCTCGGACTACATCGCCCGCGAGCTGATCCCGCGCTTTGACCTCTACCTCTCGTTCACCGGCGGCCCGACGCTCGAGCTGCTGGAGCGCCGCTACGGCGCGCGACGGGCGAGGGCGCTGTATTGTTCGGTCGACCCAGAGATCTGCCGGCCCGACCCGCAGGCGTCGCCGCGCTGGGACCTCGGCTATCTCGGCACCTATAGCGACGACCGCCAGCCGAAGCTGGAGCGCTTGCTGCTCGAGCCGGCGCGGCGGCGTCCGGCACGGCGGTTCGTCGTCGCCGGGCCGCAATATCCGGACGCCATCGCCTGGCCGGAGAACTGCGAGCGCATCGAGCACGCGCCGCCGGCGACGCATCGCGGCTTCTACGCCGCGCAGCGTTTCACCCTGAACGTGACCCGCGCCGACATGGTGCGGCGCGGCTACAGCCCGAGCGTGCGGCTGTTCGAGGCGGCGGCCTGCGGCACGCCGATCGCAAGCGACGCCTGGCCGGGCCTTGCGACGCTGTTCCGGCCCGGCGCCGAGATCTTTTGCGTGACCGACATGGCGGACGTGATCGAGCTGCTCGAGGCGACGCCGGAAGCCGAACGCCTCGCGGTCGGCGCGCGCGCCAGGGCGCGGGTGCTGGCGGCGCATACCGGCGAGCATCGCGCCGCCGAGCTCGCCGCCCACGTGCTCGACGTGCTGCGCGAGCGCGCCGCGGCATGAGGCGCGTGCGATGAGAATCGTGATCTTCGGGCTGACCGTCAGCTCGTCCTGGGGCAACGGCCACGCGCCGCTCTGGCGAGGGCTGCTCGCCGCCCTGCTCGGCGCCGGCCACACGGTGAGTTTCTTCGAGCGCGACGTGCCGTACTACGCCGAGCACCGCGACCTCGCTTGCCTCGGCGAAGGCGGCCGGCTGATGCTGTATCCGGACTGGCAAAGCGTGCTGCCCGAGGCGCGGCGCGCGCTCGGGCAGGCCGATGCGGCGATCGTCACCTCGTATTGCCCGGACGGCGTCGACGCCTCCCGCCTCGTGATCGACAGCCGGGTGCCGATGCGCTGCTTCTACGACCTCGACACGCCGGTGACGCTGGCGCGCCTCGCGGCTGGCGAGAGCGTCGCCTATCTGCCGCCCGAGGGTCTGGCCGGCTTCGACCTCGTGCTGAGCTACACCGGCGGCGCGGCACTCGAGGCGCTGTGCGAGCGGCTCGGCGCGCGCCGCGTCGCGGCACTCTACGGTTCGGTCGATCCGGAGCTGCACCGACCGGTCGCGCGCCTGCCGCGCTACGAGGCGGCGCTGTCCTATCTCGGCACCTACGCGGCGGACCGGCAGGCGGCGCTCGAGCGGCTGTTCCTCGCGCCGGCGAAGGGTCGCCCGGCGTCGCGCTTCGTCATCGGCGGGGCGATGTATCCGGCCGGGTTTCCGTGGACCCCGAACATCCACTTCGTGCGCCACCTGCCGCCGGCCGAGCATCCCGGCTTCTACTCGTCGTCGCGGCTGACCCTGAACGTGACGCGCGCGGCGATGGCGGCGATGGGCTGGTGCCCGTCGGGCCGGCTGTTCGAGGCGGCGGCCTGCGGCGCGCCGATCCTGAGCGACGGCTGGGACGGCCTCGCCGAGTTCTTCGAGCCGGGCCGCGAGATACTGGTCGCCGAGACGAGCGAGGCGGCGCTCGACGCGCTCGATCTGCCGGACGCGACGCTCGCCGCCATTGCCGGACGCGCGAGGGAGCGCACGCTCGACGAGCACAGCGCCACGCGCCGCGCGAGCCAGCTCATCGCACTGCTCAGCGGCGGCGCGCCGGCGCGCGAGGCGCGCGCGCTGCGGCGCGCGGAGGCCGGAGCATGGGGGGGCTCGG
>CAXTSD010000409.1:0-2315 GCA_964246775.1 uncultured Acetobacteraceae bacterium
CGAAATCGGCGATGGTGACGCTGCCGGCAGAGGTGCCGCTCGCGGTGCCGGCGGCGAACAGGAACGTGTTGGCGCCGCCGCCACCATACATCGTCGTGTTGCCGCTGCCGGCGACGAGCGTATCGGCGCCGGCGCCTGCGACCAGCGTCTGGTTGCCGCTGCCGGCAAAGAACTGGTTGGCGCCGGTGCTGTAGGCGGCGTAGATCGTCTCGTTGCCGGCCCCGGCGACGAACTCGTTGAAGCTGGACGAGCCGGAAAACACGATGCTGCCGTTCGCCTGATCAAACGCGAGCACCGTGCCGGCGCCCCCCGCAATGGTGCTCACGCCGCTGCCGTTGACGAAGGTGAGGCCACCACTGCCGCCGGTTACCATGTCGCCGCCCGATCCGGCATAGACCACCGCGCTGCCGCCCTGGGCAAAAATCTGCTCGGCGCCCTGGCCGCTCACCAACGTCGTGCTGCCGCCGCCGAGAAAGTAGATGCTGGACGCGTTGCCGAAGATCGTGGTGGTGCTGCCTGGCGTGCCGCCGACGAACTCCGTGTTGGTCGCGACGTCGACCAGCACCATCCTGCCTTGCCCGCCATAGACGGTGCTCGTGCGGCCCGACGCGAATACGGTGCTGCCGCCGCTGCCGCCAACCACGCAATCCGTGCCGGTCGAATTGACGATCGCGGTGCCGGCGCCGAGCGCAACACGGTGTCGTTGCCGTTTGCGAACACTATGTTGCTGCTGCCGGCGGTGCCGTAATAGGCGTTGGCACCGCCGCCATCCTCCAGCACGTTGCCGCCGCCGGTCGTCAGCACCGTCGCGTTCGCCGAGCCGCCGAAGAAGGTGAGCCCGCCGGTGCCGCCGATGACGCTGCGCAGGCCGGCGCCGCCGAGCACGGTCGCCGGCGCCTGCTGGTTGATCACCACGGCCGCATAGCCCGCCGGCACGCTCACCGGGTTGACGCCGTTCTCGACGAGGTATTCCGAGATGCCGCCGGTCGGCGCCGCCGGCGGGCTTGCCGAGGCATTCTGCGCGAACAGCGTTCCGGTGAGCGTCGCCTGGTTGATGACCTGGGCGAACTGACGGGCGACGTTCTCGCCATTGCCGCTGCTGGTCGGGATCGTGATCCGCTCGCCGGCCGCACCGCTGATCGTCACCGCCACGTGTGTTTTCCTAGGTCAATGCAGCAGCCAGGCAACAGCAAACCGGCCCGGTGTTCTTGTGGGCCGTTTCACCCGACGCTTGGACATCAAGCGTCGGGATCGGACGCCTCGCGCGTCCGGGCCGTCATCGGTAACGCCCAGGCTCAGCCGGCGCGGCGCATCGCCGTCTCGCTCGCCGCGTCGGCGACGTAGTCGACCCAGAGCGGCGTCACCATGACGTCGACCTCGACCACCAGCGTCTTGCCGCGCGACGAGGCGCCGGACAGCGCGATCACCGCGCCGCCATCGGTCCAGCGCCAGCTCTGATCGGCATTGCTCTCGAGCGGATGAAAGCCCGAGACCAGACGCGCATCGCAAAGCGCCACCGGCGCCAGCTTGCGCGCCGTGCCGATGCGCAGCCCGGTGATCGCAACGCCAAGCCGGCGCGTGTCGGCGGACGCCGCGTCGTGATGCGCCGGCACGCCGCTCGCGCTCGACAGCGTGAGCCGGCGCGTGCTCGACGGTATGCTGACGCGCAACCGGCCATCCTGCATCAGCGGCGCGACGCGCACCCCGTCGGCCAGGATCGACAGCCCCTCATGCTCCGCCTCGGCATAGCCGAGCGTCGCGAGACGCCCGATCAGCCGCTCGCGCAACGCCACCAGCGCCTCGCCCTCGGTCACCAGCGGCGCACAGCTCAGCGGCGAGGCGACCGGCGCGAAATCGGCGATCAGCGACACCACGTCGGCGCCGTTCGCGAACGAGCCGCGATTGCCGGTGTCAAGATAGCTCTCCGACGCCAGACCCTGCGAAACCAGTATGTCGTGCGTCTCAAGCTCGACATGCCAGTAGGTGACGCTGCTCACCGCGTGCTGGGTGATCGTGACACCGTTGATCAGGTAGGACACCGGGATCAGCGCGCCGGCGTCAAACACCGAGTGCCCTGGGCTGAGCCACAGATCGGCGTTCGGCACGCCGTCGGCGAACGCGCCGGCGGCGACCCGCACCGGTTGCAGCGAGGCCGCGCGCAGGCCGGTGCCAGGCGAGACCGTGCGGTGGCCGATCCAGCGTATCACCCGCTCGGCGCCCGAGGCGGCGATCGCCACGTCGCCAGCCACCAGATCCTCCACCGCAACCTCGCCGCGCGTCGTCAGAATGCGCGTGCCGGTGACGAAGCAGGGCGG
>CAXTSD010000410.1:0-2311 GCA_964246775.1 uncultured Acetobacteraceae bacterium
GCAAGCCGCAACTCGCGCTGCTGGTGCCGGTCGCCCTGGTCGCGTCCGGTCGCGGCCGGGCGCTCGGCGCCGCGGCGGCCTCGGCGCTCGCCCTGCTGGCAGGACCCGGCCTCGCCTTCGGCCCGGAGCTCTGTCTCGCCTGGCCGCGAGCGATGCTGGCATACGCCGGCCTGCTGCGCGCCGGCACCGTCCCGCACTGGCCGCTGATGCCGACGCTCACCGTCGCGGCGCTGCAGGCCGGCCTGCCCGACAGGCTCGCCTTGATCGTGCAGGCGTGCGGCGGCGCCGTCGCGGCCGCGCTCACCTGGCGCAGCTTTTCCGCGCGGCATACTTCCGCCGTCGCGATCCTCGCCGCCGCCAGCTTTCTCGCGACACCTTACGCGTTCGTCTACGACCTGCCGCTGCTGACCGCCGGCATGCTGACGGCGCTGCCCGCCGCACCACTCAGCCTGCCGCCCGAGCGGCTTATCGCGCCCGTCATCGCGCTGTGCTGCCCGATGCTGATGTTCGCCAACCTGCCGCTCGGCCTGCTCACCGTCCTCGCGGCGCTGTTCGTGGCGCGGCAAGGCACCTGGCCGGCGGACAGACCGACCCGCGGCGTTCCCATCCTTGACGCCGCCGGCACGGCGTTCAGAGCCGGATGAGATCGCTTGCGCTCACTCAGTGCGCCTCGCTCCAGCTCCGCCCGACACCGGTCTCAACCACCAGCGGAATCGAGATCGAGACCGCCGCCTCCATCACCCGCCTGGCCACCGCCGCAAGGCGCTCCGCCTCGTCCTCCGGCGCCTCGAACAGCAATTCGTCATGCACCTGCAGCAGCAGCCGCCCGGTGAGCCGCTGCTCCGTCATCGCGTGCCGCAGCCGCACCATGGCGTGCTTGATGATGTCGGCCGCCCCGCCCTGCAGCGGCGCGTTGATCGCCTGCCGCTCGGCGCCGGCGCGGCGGGCCATGTTGCGGTCGGCGATGCCGGGGATCCAGCAGCGGCGGCCGAACGGCGTCAGCACGTAGCCGGACAGGCGCGCCTCCTCGCGGGTGCGCTCCATGTAGTCGCGTATGCCGGGATAGCGGGCGAAATAGGTGTCGATGTAGAGCTTCGCCTCGCCCGGCTCGATCTGCAGCTGCCGCCCGAGGCCGAAGGCGCTGATGCCGTAGATGATGCCGAAATTGATCGCCTTGGCGCGCCGCCGCGTCACCGCGTCCATCCGCTCGAGCGGAATGTTGAACACCTCGCTCGCGGTGCGGCTGTGGATGTCCTGCCCGGTGAGGAACGCCTCGCGCAGGGCCGGCACGTCGGCGACGTGGGCGAGCAGTCGCAGCTCGATCTGCGAGTAGTCGGCGCTGACCAGCAGGTTGCCAGGCTCGGCGACGAAGGCGCGGCGTATGCGCCCGCCCTCCTCGGTGCGGATCGGGATGTTCTGCAGGTTCGGATCGTTCGACGACAGCCGCCCGGTGCTGGTCGCCGCCATCGCGTAGCTGGTGTGCACCCGGCCGGTTGCCGGATTGATCTCCTCAACCAGCGCGTCGGCATAGGTGGTCTTCAGCTTCGCCAGCTGGCGCCATTCGAGCACCCGCGCCGGCAGCTCGTGGCCGGTATCGGCGAGGCTCTGCAACACGTTCGCGTCCGTCCCCCAGGCGCCGCTCGCGCCGCGCTTGCCGCCAGGCAGGGCGAGTTCATCGAACAGCACCTCGCCAAGCTGCTTGGGGCTGCCGAGGCTGAACGGATGCCCGGCGAGCTGATGCGCCACCGTCTCGATCGCCGCCATCCGGGTGCCGAAATCGATCGACATCCGGCGCAGCTCGTCGGCATCCACCCTGATGCCGGCGCGCTCCATCTCGCTGAGCACAGGGATCAGCCGCCGCTCCACCTGCTCGTATAGCGCCAGCGCCCGGACCTCGCGCAGCCGCGGCCGCAACACGCCGCACAGCCGCAGCACGATGTCGGCGAACTCGGCGGCGTAGCGCGTCGCCCGCTCGATCGGCACCCGGGCGAACACGAGGCGGGCGCGGCCGGTCCCCGTCGCCTCGTCCAGCGTCATCGGCACGTGGCCGAGATGCAGCGGCGCCAGCTCATCGAGCCCGTGGCCATGCTTGCCCGCGGCCTGGACGAACCACATCCGCGCCGCGGCGGCGACCGGCGCCGGCGCCGGCGCGCCCGCCTGCCGCAACACCTGCGTCTCGAATTTTGCTCCGTGAAACAGCTTCAGCACGCCGGGGTCGGTGAGCAGCGGCGCGAGCAGCGCCAGCACCGCCGCCGGCTCCGGCAGCGCCTCCTCGGCGGCCTCGGCGAGATCCTGCTCGTGACCGAACGGC
>CAXTSD010000411.1:0-2306 GCA_964246775.1 uncultured Acetobacteraceae bacterium
GCGCCGTCCTGTCCCGGCGCGGACGACCTGGCGGTGGCCGGCAGCGTCTTCGCCGCCGAGGCGGCCGGTCTCGCCGCCCTCGGCGCCGCGCTCGACGGGCGGTTCGGCGAGGTGTTCGCGCAGGTGGTGGCGCTGCTTGCAGCACTTGCCGGCCGGGTGGTGGTGAGCGGCATCGGCAAGTCCGGGCATGTCGGCCGCAAGGTCGCCGCGACGCTCGCCTCGCTCGGCACGCCGGCGATGTTCGTCCATCCGGCGGAGGCCTCGCACGGCGATCTCGGCATGGTGCTGCCCGGCGACGCCGTGCTCGCGTTGTCCAATTCCGGCGAGACGAGCGAGCTCGCCGACATCGTCGCCTACAGCCGCCGCTTCGGCGTAAAACTTGTCGCCATCACCGGCGCCGCCGGCTCGGCGCTCGCCCGCGCCGCCGATCTGGCGCTGGTGCTGCCGGCGGCGGCCGAAGCCTGTCCGATGGGTCTGGCGCCGACCACCAGCACGACGATGCAGCTGGCGATCGGCGATGCGCTCGCGGTCGCCCTGCTGCGCCGGCGCGGCTTCACCGCGACGGATTTCCGCGCCGTGCATCCCGGCGGCAAGCTCGGCGCCCGGCTGCTCAGCGTGCGCGAGCTGATGCATGTCGGCGACGCAATTCCGCTCGCCAGGCGCGACCTGCCGATGCCGGAGGCGCTGCTGCTGATGACCGGCAAGGGGTTCGGCTGCCTGGCGGTGACCGAGGCGGATGGCCGGCTCGCCGGCATCGTGACCGACGGCGACCTGCGCCGGGCGATGGGGGCGGACCTGCTGTCGCTTCGCGCCTGCGACGTGATGAATACCCGCCCGACGGTGATCGCGGCCGAACTGCTCGCCGTCGAGGCGCTGCGGGTGATGAACGAGCGGGCCCGGCCGATCACCAGCCTGTTCGTGCTCGACCCGGATGGCCGGCCCGAAGGGGTGCTGCACGTGCACGACCTGCTGCGCGCCGGGATCGCCTGAGATGGCCGGCATCGACATCGGCAAGCTCGCCGCTCCGCCTTCACGCCCGCCGGCGCCCAAGGCCGACCTCGATTACACCAGCGGCAACGCCGTCGGGCGCGGGCGCGACCGGCTCGCACTCGGCCTCGAGGCGACGCGCGAGCGTCGGGCGCCGACCCTCGCCAGGCTCGCCAGGCGTCGCTTCGCGCTGTGGTTGATCAAGCTGCTGCTGCCGGTCGGCGCCGTGCTGCTGCTCGGCAGCATCGCCGCCTGGCCGGAGATCAACCGCATCATCGGCCACGAGGCGCTGACCCTGCAGGGCCTGAGCGCGGTCGAGGTCGGCTCCGGCCGGATGATCGATCCGCGCTATCACGGCGTCGACGCCCGCCAGCGCCCGTTCACGGTCACCGCCGACACGGCGGTGCAGCGCACCCCGGAGCGCATCGACCTCACCAACCCCAAGGGCGACGCGACGCTGCAGAACAACACCTGGCTGATGATAGAGAGCAGGCAGGGCGTCTACATGCAGCACGCCGGCCTGCTCGACCTGTCCGGCGACGTCACGCTGTATCGACAGGACGGCACGACCATGGTCAGCGCGACCTCGTCGATCGACCTCAAGCAGGGCGTGTCGACCTCAAGCGCGCCGACCCACGCCGAAGGCCCGTTCGGCACCCTGGACGCGAGCGGCTACACCTTGGTCGACAAGGGCGCGATCGTGCAGTTCCAAGGCCCCGCGGTCCTGGTGCTGAACCAGCGATGACGCGGGCAGCGATGAAGCGGGCAGCGATGAAGCGGGCAGCGATGACCCGGGCCTGGACGTGCCATCGGGCGGCCAGGCTCGCAGCGCTCGCCGGCCTGCTGCTGCCGGCGGCGGCCGCGGCGCAGGGCATCGACCTGTCGCATGGCGGCCCGGTCACGGTCACCGCCGCCGGCGGCATCGACTGGGACCAGAACGCGCAGACGGTCACCGCCCGCCAGGACGCGAAAGCCGTGCGCGGCACCGTCACCGTCACCGCCGACGACCTGGTCGCGCACTACCGCAAGAAGGCGACGCCGGCCGGCCATCCCGCCGCCCCGGCCACTCCGGCGTCTGGCCAACCGGCGCTGCCCGGCTCGCCGGACGATACCGGCAGCAGCGAGATCTACCGGCTCGAGGCGCTCGACAACGTCCACATCTTCACCCCGACCGATCAGGCCTGGGGCGATCACGCCGTCTACGATCTCGACCGCGCGGTGCTGGTGCTGACCGGCCACGCCCTCAAGCTCGTCACGCCGAGCGACACGCTGACCGCGCGCGACGCGATGGAATACTGGTCGGCGCGGCACATGTCGGT
>CAXTSD010000412.1:0-2293 GCA_964246775.1 uncultured Acetobacteraceae bacterium
CGGCCCCGGCGAGCGCGGGTGCCCGATCGACCCGGCCCGCGGCGCGGCCGGCACGCGGCGGGCGCGCGCCGCGACGGCGCGCCACGCAATCGACGGCGCGTGCCCGCCCGAGCTCATCGTCGGCCACGGCGTGCTCGGCCGGCTGCTCGCCCGTGTCAGCATCGCCTGCGGCCATCCGGCGCCGACGGTGTGGGAGGCGAACCCGGCGCGCCGCGACGGCGGGCGCGGCTACGACGTCGTCGATCCTGCCGCCGACGCCCGACGCGACTACGCGTCGATCTACGATGCGAGCGGCGATGCCTCGGTGCTCGATACGCTGATGCGCCACCTCGCGCCGCGCGGCGAGATCGTGCTCGCCGGATTCTACGCCGGCGACATCAGCTTCGCCTTCGCGCCCGCCTTCATGCGCGAGGCGCGGCTGCGCTGCGCGGCGGAGTGGCAGCCGGCCGATCTCGTGGCGGTCGAGCGTCTCGTCGCCCTGAAAAAGCTATCGCTCGACGGGCTGATCACGCACCGCGGCGGCGCGGCGGACGCCGATCGTGCGTATCGCACCGCCTTCAACGACCCAGAGTGCCTCAAGATGGTTCTCGATTGGAGTATAGCGGCATGAGCGTCGGCAAGGTCGAGACCCAGATCATCGCGATCTACGGCAAGGGCGGCATCGGCAAGAGTTTCACTCTCGCCAACCTCTCCTACACGATGGCGCAGCAGGGCAAGCGGGTGCTGCTGATCGGCTGCGACCCGAAGAGCGACACCACCTCGCTGCTGTTCGGCGGCCGCTCCTGCCCGACGATCATCGAGACCTCGTCGGCGAAAAAGGCGGCGGGCGAGAAGGTCGCGATCGGCGACGTGTGCTTCAAGCGCGACGGCGTCTACGCAATGGAGCTCGGCGGCCCCGAGGTCGGGCGCGGCTGCGGCGGCCGCGGCATCATTCACGGCTTCGAGCTGCTCGACAAGTTGGGTTTCCACGACTGGGGTTTCGACTACGTGCTGCTCGACTTTCTCGGCGACGTGGTGTGCGGCGGCTTCGGCCTCCCGATCGCGCGCGACATGTGCCAGAAGGTGATCGTCGTCGGCTCGAACGACCTGCAATCGCTCTACGTCGCCAACAACGTCTGCTCCGCCGTCGAGTACTTCAAGCGCCTCGGCGGCAACGTCGGCGTCGCCGGGCTCGTCATCAACAAGGACGACGGCACCGGCGAGGCGCAGGCGTTCGCCGACGCGGTCGGCATTCCGGTGCTCGCCGCGATCCCCGCCGATGACGACATCCGGCGCAAGAGCGCGAAATACGAGATCGTCGGCGCCGACGGCAGCCGCTGGCAGCCGCTATTCGCCGAACTCGCCGCCGAGATCGCGGTCGCACCGCCGCTGCGCCCCAAGCCGTTGAGCCAGGACGCGCTGCTCGGCTTGTTCAAGGGCGAGGCGGTGGGCCGCGGCGTCACGCTGGTTCCGGCGACGATCGAGGACATGTGCCCGGCCGGCGGCGCCCACGCGCGCCCGTCGCTCGAAGTGCTCTACGAGGGCGTCTGAGATGGATGGCGGCGCCGCAATTCCCGCCGGCGGCTGTCATGGCGGCCGCGACACCATGCTCGCCGCGGCAGAGGCCGCCGGCAAGGGCGAGGCGCTCGGCCGCCTGCTCGCCGACTACCCGCGCGGCCCGCACGACCAGCCGCAATCGATGTGCCCGGCCTTCGGCTCGCTGCGCGTCGGCTTGCGCATGCGTCGGGTGATGACGATCCTGTCCGGCTCCGCCTGCTGCGTCTACGGCCTCACCTTCACCTCGCGCTTCTACGGCGCCCGCCGCTCGGTCGGCTACGTGCCGTTCAACTCCGAGACCCTGGTGCGCGGCCAGCTGTTCGAGGACATACGCGAGGCGGTCGCCCAATCGGCGCGGCCGGACGAGTACGACGCCGTCGTCGTCATCAATCTTTGCGTGCCGACCGCCTCCGGCGTGCCGCTCGATCTGTTGCCGAAACAGATCCATGGCGTGCGCGTCATCGGCATCGACGTGCCCGGTTTCGGCGTGCCGACGCACGCCGAGGCGAAAGACGTGCTGGCCGGCGCGATGCTGCGCTACGCCCGCAACGAGGCGGAAGCGGGCCCGGTGCAGCGCCCGCGCGGCGCGCCCGGAGAGACGCCGAGCGTCGCCCTGATCGGCGAGCTGTTTCCCGCCGACCCGATGGGCGTCGCCGCGATGCTCGCGCCGATGGGCCTGCGCGTCGCGCCGCAGACGCCGGCGCGCGAGTGGCGCGACCTGTATGCCGCACTCGACTGCACGCTCGCGGTGTAGAAC
>CAXTSD010000413.1:0-2289 GCA_964246775.1 uncultured Acetobacteraceae bacterium
CTGGGGCGCCCCGGCCCCGCGTCCGCGGGGGCGGCCGGCAGCGCCCCCAGCACCGGCAGCCCGATCGCCGCCAGCGCCTCCGCGGCCCCCCGCCGGTGCCGCTCGCTCGCCCCCCGGTTCAGCACCACGCCGGCCACCCGCACACGCGGATCATGCGTCGCGAAGCCGCGCGCCACCGCCGCCGCGGATTGCGACTGCCCCGAGACGTCGAGCACCAGCACCACCGGCAGACCGAACCGCGCCGCGAGGTCCGCCGCGCTGCCGCTCCGCCCGGCGACGTGTCCCGCGCCGTCGAACAGCCCCATCGCCGCCTCGATCACCAGCAGCGAGGCCTCTCCTCCCGCCTCCGCCATCACCGCGTCGAGCAAGTCGGGCGGCATCGCCCAGCTATCGAGATTGGCGCTGTCCCGCCCGGTCGCGACGGCGTGGAACGCCGGGTCGATATAGTCCGGTCCCGCCTTGGCGGCGCGCACCGCGACGCCGCGCCGACGCAGCGCGGCGAGGATCGCCAGCGTGACGGTGGTCTTGCCCGAGCCGGAGCGTGGGGCGGCAATGAGGAGAGCGTCAGGCAAGGGGTCTGCCCCGACGCTGGGTTCGAGCGACCGCAGACCCGCATGCTTTTCTCTTGGCTTGCGCAGCATAAAACCCCGTCCCAACCGACGGAGCTTGCACGCCGACGCGTAAGAAATGGATTTTAAAGGCTCCGCCTTTAATGGGGTCGAGGGGCAAAGCCCCTCGCCTTGCCTTGCTCCCTTGCCTAACTTCCCCGCCATGCAGCAAATGCTCAGACGCGGCTGGACCACAGGCGCCTGCGCTGCCGCCGCCGCCAAAGCGGCCTGGGCGGCGCTGACGACGGGCGTGTTCCCCGACCCGGTCGGCCTCACCCTGCCGCGCGGCGAGTGCCCGGTCTTCGCCCTCGCCGAGACCTGGCTTGGCGAGGGTGCCGCGACCGCCGCCATCGTCAAGGATGCCGGCGACGATCCGGACGTGACGCATGGGGCGCTGGTCCGGGTCACCGTGCGTCGTGCGCCGCCGGGCAGCGGGGTGGTGTTCCGGGCTGGCGAGGGGGTTGGCACCGTGACCTTGCCCGGTTTGCCGCTGCCGCCCGGCGAGCCGGCGATCAATCCCGGGCCGAGGGCGATGATCGCCGCAGCGCTGGCCGAGGTGGCGCCGGGCGATGTCGAGGTCACGGTCGCGATCCCCGGCGGCAAGGTGATCGCGTTGCGGACGATGAACGCCCGGCTCGGCGTGCTCGGCGGGCTGTCGATCCTGGGCACGACCGGCGTGGTGGTGCCGTATTCCTGCGCCGCCTGGATACACACGATCCATCGCGGCATCGACGTCGCGCGCGCCACCGGCCTGCGCCACGTCGCGGGTGCAACCGGCAGCACCTCGGAGGCGGCGGTGCGCCGGCATTTCGCCCTGCCCGAGCAGGCGCTGATCGACATGGGCGATTTCGTCGGCGGCATGCTGAAATACCTGCGCGCGCATCCGGTCGGCCGCGTCACCGTCGCCGGCGGCCCGGCCAAGCTCGGCAAACTGGCACAGGGACGCATGGATCTGCACAGCCATCGCGGCTCGATCGACCTTGCCGGCCTCGCCGCGCTGGCGAGCGCGCGTGGCGGCGACGCCTCGCTCGCCGGCCGCATCGAGAGCGCCAACACGGCGGCGCTGGCGTTCGCCGAAGCCGAGGCGGCCGGCATCGACCTGCCCGGCGTAGTGTGCGCGGCGGCACGGGGCGTCGCGGCCGAGGTCGCCGGGCCGGCGATCGCGCTCGACGTGCTGATGGTGGGGCGCGACGGGCGGGTGATCGGTCATGCCGGGCCGGACCCCGATCCCGGTCTGAACCGGCGCACGTAGTCCGGGTCATACAGCGCGCTGTCGCGAAAACCTTCGGCGGCGAGCGCTGCGCCGACCAGCACCAGCGCCGAGCGCTCGACTGGCTGGTCCGCGAGTTGGGCGACGATCGAGCCGAGCGTGCCGCGGATCAGCCGCTGCTCCGGCCAGCTCGCCTGCACCACCACCGCGACCGGCGTCGCCGCGGCGCAGACCGGCGCCAGCTCGTCGACGATGCGCGGCAGGGCGTGGATGGCGAGATGGATGGCGAGCGTCGCTCCTGTAGCGCCGAATGCCGCCAGCCGCTCGCGCTCCGGCATCGGCGAGGCGCGGCCGGAGAGCCGGGTCAGCACCAGGCTCTGGGCGACGCCGGGGATCGTCAGCTCGCGCGCCAGTGCCGCGGCGGCGGCGGCGAAGGCGGGCACGCCTGGGGTCAGCGTGTAGGACAGGCGG
>CAXTSD010000414.1:0-2279 GCA_964246775.1 uncultured Acetobacteraceae bacterium
CTTTGATCGCCAGTTCCCATACGCCGACCCCTAAGCCTGTCATGGGGTTCGCTACGTCAGGCTTTCCGCCCTCAGCCACAACGGTTAGCGCATCCAAAGCCCCGTTCCCGCGCGGCTCCCGGAAAGCTCTGAAAATCGCGGCGGGCAGCCTTCAGCCAGAGGACCTCCCGAGTATTGCGAGGCGTACGCATCCTCTACGTTGTCATATATGACAACGCCTGATCAATCTACAAGGCGAGAGAGGTTCCGCACCGCCTCCGCCGCCTTCGCCAGGCACCGTGGGTACAGCCTGTGTTCCACCTCCAGCACCCGGGCCGCCAGGGTGTCCGCGTCGTCACCGGGCAGCACCGCGACCTCGGCTTGGCCGATGGCCTCGCCCTCGTCCACGCCCTCGCTGACCCAATGCACGGTGCAGCCGGCTTTGGCGTGGCCGGCTTCGAGCGCCCGGGCGTGGGTGTGAAGCCCAGGGAAATAAGGCAGCAGGCTCGGGTGGATGTTGATCATGCGCCCCCGCCAAGCCTGCACAAATCCCGGCGTCAGCACGCGCATGTAACCGGCCAGCGCAACCAGCTCCACGCCCGCTGAGTGCAGGCGCGCGTCCAACTCGGCCTCGTGCGCGGCGCGGTCCCTGCCGAACGGGCGATGGTCCACCGCCTCCGCGGCGATCCCCTGCTCGCGGGCAAACTCCAGCCCCGCGGCGTCGGAGGCGTTGGAAAGCACCAGCACGATCTGGGCCGGATAGTCGGGAGCCTCCGCCGCCGCGACCAGCGAGCGCAGGTTCGACCCCCGCCCCGAGATCAGCACCGCCGTCCGCACCCGCCTCATGCGGCGTGGGCGAGTTCGCCGACCACGAAAGCTTCCTCGCCCGCGTTGAGCAGGGACGCCATCACCGCGGGCGCCAACGCCGGCTCGACCACCAGCAGGACGCCCACGCCGCAGTTGAAGGTGCGGTGCAGTTCGCTTTCCGACAGGCCGCCCTCGCGCTGCAGCCAGTCGAACACCGGCGGCAGGCTCCACGCCTGCCAGTCGAAGCGGGGCTCCAGCCCTCGGGCGACGGCGCGCGGCGGGTTCTCGATCAGGCCGCCGCCGGTGATGTGGGCGGCGGCGCGCAGCAAGCCGGCCCGGTGCAGGGCGAGCACCGGCCGCACATAGAGTCGGGTCGGCGCGAGCAGCGCTTCGCCCAGGCTCCGCCCCGGCGCGAACGCCGCGTCGTCGGTCCAGGCGAGCCCCGTCCGCGTGACCACCTGTCGCACCAGCGAGAAGCCATTCGAGTGCACGCCGCTGGCGGCAAGGCCGAGCACGGTGTCGCCGGCGGAGACGATGCCAGGCAGCAAGGCGCCGCGTTCCGCCGCGCCGACGGCGAAGCCCGCGAGATCATAGTGTCCGGCCGCATACATGCCTGGCATCTCTGCTGTCTCGCCGCCGACCAGGGCGCAGCCGGCGGCGCGACAGGCGTCGGCGATGCCGGCGACGATCTCGGCCGCCTCGCTCAGGCGCAGCGCGCCGGTCGCCAGGTAGTCGAGAAAGAACAGCGGCTCGGCGCCGTGGACGACCAGGTCGTTGACGCACATCGCGACCAGGTCGGTGCCGATCGTGGTGTGCAGCCCGGTCTCGATGGCGAGCAGAAGCTTGGTGCCCACGCCATCGGTGCATGAAACCAGAACGGGATCGACGAAGCCGGCCGCCTTGAGGTCGAACAACGCGCCGAAGCCGCCGAGGCCGCCGATCACGCCGGCGCGGGTGGTGCGGCTCGCCGCCGGCTTGATCGCCTCGATCAGCGCATCGCCCGCCGCGATGTCGACGCCCGCCTCGCGATAGCTTGCCCCGATTGCCATGCCGCCTCCGCTGCGCCGCCCCGGCTCGCCTTCAGCGGGCCGGCTTCGGCGCGCGGCCTGCATAGGATAGGTTTACGCGATGACAAAACCCAGCGGCTGTGCATCAGGTTTGCGCAGGGGTCTGGCCCGGTGACGCCCGACCGCCAGCTCGCATTGCCGTTCGGGTCACCCGCGTCGCCGTTCCGCGCCGCCCCCTTCCTGCCGGCCGCGTGCAATGCGGCGGCGCGGCGCTGGATCGGACGTCCAGAAGCCTGGCCGGGCGGGCGACTCGCGCTCTGGGGCGAGGCGGGAGCAGGCAAGTCCCACCTGCTGCACTGCTGGGCTGAGCGTCACGACGCCGTGCTGCTCGACGGCGCCGCGCTGCGCGATCCGCCGCCGCGCGATGCGGCGGCGCTCGCGCTCGATGATGCGGACATGGCGCCGAGGCCGGAGGCGCTGCTGCAC
>CAXTSD010000415.1:0-2264 GCA_964246775.1 uncultured Acetobacteraceae bacterium
GCTGCAGCTCGCCGCGCGTGGCGGCGCGCCCGGCGCGCTCACGGTCGAGGCGTTGGTGCGCGAGGCGCTGCGTCCGTTGCTCGTTGCCTGGCTCGACGCCAACTTGCCGGCGATGGTCGAGCGCATCGTCCGCGTCGAGGTCGAGCGCATACTCAACCGCGGCTGACCCACGCGCGCCTGCCTTCGTGCCGTAATGGGCCGCCGTCAAGCCGGTCCATCCTCTGGATCGGCTTCGGAGGTGGAAGCGTCGACCGCCGTCAAGCCGTAGCGTTCGAGCTTCTGGTAGAGCAGCTGGCGGCGTATGCCGAGCCGCTCCGCCGCCTGCGCGCGATTGTCGCGGCACGCGGCGAGCGCCCGCCGGATCATCTCCCGCTCGACCCGCGCGACCGCCTCAGGCAGGGTTCCGGCGAGCCAGTCCGTCGCCTCCGGCCGCGTCGAGCGTCGACCGGACGCCGCCAGGAAGTCCAGATCCTCGGCGGTGATGACCGCCTGTCGCACCAGGGTCGACGCACGCTGCATCGCGTTGCGCAGCTCGCGGACGTTGCCGGGCCAGGCATGCGCCAGCAGGCGGGAGGCGGCCGCCGCCGACAGCCGCTTGCCGGTGCCGCGATCGGCCGACAGCGACAGGAAGTGCTCGGCCAGCGGGATGATGTCGGCGAGGCGCTCACGCAGCGGCGGCAGCGTCAACGGCACCACGCCGAGTCGGTAGTAGAGGTCCTCGCGGAACCTGCCGTCCTGCACCGCCTGCCGCAGATCGCGATGGGTGGCGGCGATCACCCGCACGTCGATCGGCAGCGCCCGGCCGCCGACAGGGGTGATCACCCGCTCCTGCAGGGCGCGCAGCAGCTTGGCCTGCATGGCGAGCGCCATGTCGCCGATCTCGTCGAGGAACAGCGTGCCGCCATGCGCGTCGGCAAACGAGCCGGCCCGGTCGGCGACGGCGCCGGAGAACGCGCCGCGGACGTGGCCGAACAGCAGGCTTTCCAGCAGCTCGGCCGGGATGGCGGCGCAGTTGACCGGCACGAACGGCGCCCGGCCGCGCCGGCCGTGACGGTGAATGGCCCGCGCGACAACCTCCTTGCCGGTGCCGGTCTCGCCGAGCAGCAGCACGGTCGCGCCGCTATCCGCGAGCAGGCCGACGGATTTCTGGACGTCGCGCATCGCCGTACTGGCTCCGATCAGCTCGCCGTCCGCTGCGGTGGCCGAGGCGGGAGCAGCGGGCGGGGCAGGGGCCGCCTCGGCCGCCGGCAGCATGCGGGCGAGCAGTGCCGCCAGCGCGTCGCGCCCGATCGACTTGCTCAGGTGGTCGGCGGCGCCGAGCCGCATCGCCTCGATGGTGTTGCCGCTGGTCGGCACCGCGGTCAGCACCGCGACGGGCGGCGGGTTGGCGGTCGCGCCGATGCGCCGCAGCACCTCCATGCCGTCCATCCCGGGCATGCGCAGGGCGCGCCGCCCCGCATCGGCGCGCGGGCCCGACCGCCCCGCCCGCCCCCCCTGCCCGTCGCCGGTCTCCGCCGCGACGTGCCCCAGATCGCGAAGGGCGGTCGCGATGGCGCGCCGCAGCGCCGCGTCGTCGTCGACGATCAGGATGGTGGCCATCGGAGCGGCCCCGGACATGCGTTGCCTACGGGTTCTGGAACACCGGGCCGCCTCGCGCCAGCCCCTGCTGCGGCAGCTCGAGCGCGAACACCGCCCCCGAGGCCGCGCCGCCGGAGCTGCGCAGGATCAGCCGGCCGCCATGCGCGTCGGCCAGCTCGCGCGCGATGGCCAGACCAAGGCCGGTCCCCTCGGCGCGGCGGGGCACGAACGGCTCGAACAGGCGCTCCGCCAGCTCGGGCGGGACGCCGGCGCCGCTATCCTCGACGGTCAGGCTGAGCAGGCCCGGGCCACGCTCGGCGGCGAGCACGACCGAGCCGCCCGCCGGCGCATGGCGGATCGCGTTGGCGAGCAGGTTGTCGAGCACCCGCCCGATCACCCCTGGATCGAGCAGCGCCGTGCCGTCCGCCCGCCAGCGGATCGCGAGCTGCCGCGCCGCGGCGGTCTCCTTGTGCCGCGCCGTCTGGGCGGCGAAAAACGCCGGCAGATCGACGCGAACGGGTTGCGGCTCGACGCGCTGGGTCATCGCCAGCAACTCGCCCACCAAGCCGTCGAGCCGATCGAGTTGCTCCAGCATCTCGGCGATCGCCTGGCGCCGCCGCCGGTCGTCGCCGGCGAGCGCGTTCTCGCCCTGCAGCCGCGCCGCGGCGATCGGGTTGCGTATCTCG
>CAXTSD010000416.1:0-2262 GCA_964246775.1 uncultured Acetobacteraceae bacterium
CGCGCGAGCTGCGCCGAGTTCGCCCCTGGCGCCGCCCTGGTCGGCGGCCGCTTCGCCGACGGCCATGCCGATGGCGGTCCCTATGCCGCGATCATCATCGAAGGCGCGGTGCGCAAGATCCCGCCGGCCCTCGTCAGCCAGCTCGCCCAGCCGTATGGCCGGATCATTGCGGTGATCGCCGAGCCGGGGCGCACCCAGCAGGCGGTGATCGCCGAGGCGACGGCGGCGGGCCTGGTCAGCCGCGCCGAGTTCGATGCCGCGACGCCGCTGCTGCCCTCGCTGCTGCCGGCGCCCGCCTTCACCTTCTGAATCCGCGCCTGGCCGTGACCCCGGCGGATGCGACTTCATCGCCGCTGTTGCTGCGGCGCAATGGCGGTGCGATGCGCGGTATGGCATGCTGACGCAGCGTGAGGCGCGGGCGGCGGCACGCCAGGGCCCCGCGCGATCGGAGGGTGGCGCATGAGAACGAGGCGCAGGCTGCACGAGCATCCCAGTCGGACCATGCCGATTGCGCGCGGGCCGGCCGGCCTCCTCGCCGGGCTCGCTCTCATCCTCGGCGCCGCCGCGCCCGCGCCTGGCGAGGATGCCGGACCGCCGCGCACCCTGCAGGAGGTGCTCGGCCTCGCCTACACCTCGAACCCTATCCTGACCGGCGAGCGCGCGCGGCTGCGGGCGACCGACGAGGGCGTGCCGACCGCACTCGCCGGCTGGCGCCCGACCGTGGTGCTGAGCGGCACCGCCGGCTACGGCGCCGGCAACTCGGTCGTCGGCGCCGGCTCCTTCGCCACCGGCGCGCTGCCGTTCGTCATCCGCACCAACGGCCGGCAGACCTACACCGCGCAGGCCGTCGTCACCCAGCCGCTGTATCGCGGCGGCCGCACCACGGCGCAGACGCATCAGGCGGTCAACGCCGTCTATGCCGAGCGCGGCCGGCTGGTCGCAACCGAGGAGCAGGTGTTCTCGGACACCATCACCGCCTATGTCGGCGTCATCGAGAACCAGAACCTGCTGTTGCTCAACATCAGCAACGAGCAGGTGCTGACGCGCCAGTTGCAGGCGACCAACGACCGTTTCCGGGTCGGCGAGATCACCCGCACCGACGTCGCCCAGGCCGAGGCGGCGCTGGCCGGCGCCGCGGCGCAGCGCGAGATCTCGCAAGGCAACCTGCAGACCGCGCGCGCGACCTTCACCCGCGAGGTCGGCGTCACCCCGGCCGACAACCTGGTCGAGCCGCAGCCGCTACACCTGCCGGTGCGTTCCGAGGAGGAGGCGGTGCAACTGGCGGTAGCGAACAACCCGAACGTCGTCTCGGCGCTGTTCGCCTACGCGGCGTCGCGTGACGCGGTGGACGTCGCGTTTTCGGCGCTGATGCCCAATCTCAGCCTGCAGGGCGCCGGCAGCAGGACGCAGAACGCCACCTACAACCGCGACCACGGCTCGACGGCGACCGCGCTGCTCAACTTCTCGGTGCCGCTCTACCAGGGCGGCTCCGAATACGCCGCGGTGCGCCAGGCGCGCCAGACCGCGCAGCAATCCGAGCGCGCGATCGAGGATGCGCGCCGCGTCGCGACGCAGCAGGCGGTGCAGGCCTGGGAGACGCTGATCGCCGCACAGGCGGCGATCGACAGCACGCGGGCGCAGATCCGCTCCAACCAGATCGCGCTCGAGGGCGTGCAGCGCGAGGCGATCGTCGGCAGCCGCACCACGCTCGACGTGCTGAACGCGCAACAGGCGCTGCTGTCGAGCCGGGTGACGCTGATCCAGAACCTGACCAACTTCATCAACGCCTCATACGGTGTCGCCTCGGCGATCGGCCGGCTGACCGCGCGCGACCTCGGCCTGCACGTCGCGATGTACGATGAAACCGCCTACTATAACGCGGTGCGCGACCGGCTCTGGGGCACCGGCGACTACGCGACCGGGGTGCCGGCACGATGAGCGGCGGTCCGGCCGGCGGCGGCTCCGCCGAGGGCAGCCCGTCCGCGAGCGGCACCAATGGCGGGCCGTTCGGCGGCGAACCGGAATCGATGGACTCGGTGATTGCCTCGATCCAGAAGATCATACGCGGCGACGAGCAGCCGCCGCTCGCCAGCGGCGGCAGGGAGGTTGCGACGTCGCGCGGCGGCGACGGTGTGCTGCGGCTCGACCCCTCGATGCTGGTCGCCGGCCCGCCCGCCGCCCCCTCTGTCACGCCGCCGGCCACGTCATCTGCCAGCAACGCGCCGCCGGCGAGTTCCGTCCATCCGGAGCCGGAGCCGGAGC
>CAXTSD010000417.1:0-2248 GCA_964246775.1 uncultured Acetobacteraceae bacterium
CGCTGGTCCGGGCGGGGCTCACGCGGCGCCACCCGGCGCGCGCGCGCGCGCCCGGCCAAACGCCGCGCGCCGGCCGCCCGACCACGTCGGCGGGAGCGACCGATCGCCTGTAGGAGCGGCGTCCGGTGCTGATGCCGCGGCCGTCCGAGGCCTTGCCGATCGGCCCGGAGGTGGATGCGACGCCGCGACGCATCCCGCCGCGCGTCACTTTGTCAGGCGGCAGCGTCACGCTCGAGCCGCTCGGGCGCGAGCATGCGGCCGGGCTGTGGCGCGCCGCCTCGGCGGAGGCACGCTCCGGCGAGGCGAGCTGGACCTACATGCCGTATGGCCCCTACGCCACCGCCGCGGCGCTGGAGGAGACCGTCGTCAAGTTTGCGACCCAGACCGACCCGATCGTCTGGGCGGCGCGCCCGCACGAGGGCGGCGGCCTGGCGGAGGCCGCCGGCTGGCTCAGCCTGCTCGACATCCAGCCGGCCAATGCGGCGATCGAGATCGGCCACATCTGGTTCGCCCCCACCCTGCAGCGCACGCGCGCCGCGACCGAGGCGCTGTTCCTGCTACTCTGCTTTGCCGCCGACGGGCTCGGCTACCGGCGCCTGGTTTGGAAGTGCAACGCGCTCAACGCCCCGTCCCGCCGCGCCGCCGAGCGCTTCGGCTTCCGCTACGAGGGCACGCTCAGGGCGCACATGGTGGTCAAGGGCCGTGAGCGCGACACCGCCCAATACAGCCTGCTCGCTCGCGAGTGGCCGGCCTGCCGCGACGCCGTCGCCGCCTGGCTGCAGCCGGAGAATTTCGATGCGGCCGGCTTGCAGCGCGAGCGGCTGTCCAGCATACGCGCCCGCCTGGCGCACGCGCCGGAACTCGCCCGGCCGCCGCTCGGCGCGATACGCTCCATCAAATCGTAACGCCCGCTCCAGAGGAGCCAGCCGCTTGCCAGGAGCAGCCCGCCTGCAGGACCTGATCGACGGCTACCAGACGTTCCGGCGCGACGTCTGGCCGGGCCGGCGCGCCGTCTATGAGGCGTTGTCAAACGAGGGCCAGCGTCCTACCGCGCTGGTGATCGCCTGCTCGGACAGCCGGGTCGATCCGGCGATGATCTTCCATGCGGCGCCGGGGGCGCTGTTCGTCATCCGCAACGTCGCCAACCTGGTGCCGCCCTACGACCCCGACGCCGGCTGTCACGGCACCTCCGCCGCCATCGAATACGCGGTCAAGGCGCTCGACGTACCGCACGTCATCGTCATCGGCCACGCCCGGTGCGGCGGCGTCGAGGCATTGCTGAACGGCACGCCGGACAGCCTCGGCGATTTCGTGCGGCCCTGGGTCGAGATCGCCGCCCGCGCCCGGCTCGTGGCGCAAGCGGTCGAGACAGGGGCCGCCCCGGCCGCTCGGGCACTGCTATGCGAGCAGGAGACGGTGCGGCTGTCGCTCGACAATCTGCTGAGCTTCCCGTTCGTGCGCGAGCGGGTGCGGGATGGCGTTCTCGAGCTGCACGGCATGCATTACGACATCGCCAGCGGCGACCTCGCCTGGCTGCAGCCGGATGGCACCTTTCAGGCCATTCAGCCGCGCGGCGAGTGACGGCAGCGGGATGCGCTGAACAAGGACCGGGCGCGGGAGTGGCGATGCGTCGCAACACAGGACAGCAAGACGGCTTCGCGGCCGACGGCGCCCAAGGTCGCGTGCCGCCGTATCTGCGCTTGCCTCACACGCTCGAGGGCGCCCTTGCTTTGCTCGCCCTCTGCGGCGTCCTCGCCTGGCCGTGCCCGGCCGCGCGGGCGGATGACCAGCCGGTCGACCTCTCGGCGCTGCCGGTGCTGGCGATTGAGGCGGATGCCGGCGGCGCCTGTCCGGCCGGGGTCGCGCCTTACGACGCCTGGTGCGTCGGCATCGGCGGCGGGCTGACCGAGCTCGACGGCACGCCGCTGCCGCCCGACGCGATCCGCCTGCAGGTGTCGGGCGTGCTCGGCCGCAACGTGGTGGCGCCCGACAAGTCGCCGATCGGCCGCGTCGTCGACGTGCTGGTGGACGGCGACGGCCAGGCGCTGGCGGCGGTGATCGATTTCGGCGGCTTCATGGGCCTCGGCAGCCGCAAGGTCGCGGTGAACTGGACGCTGATGCGCTTCCCGACGCCGGGTAGCGACGACGACATCATGCTCGAGATGAGCGACGGCGCAATCACTTCGACGCCGGCCTATGCCGGCAATGGCGAGGCGATCGTCATCGGCCCGACGCCGCTCGACACGCC
>CAXTSD010000418.1:0-2247 GCA_964246775.1 uncultured Acetobacteraceae bacterium
TGCCGCTAACAAGGCCCTATCAACACCAAATGCGAACAGCGCCATTTTAAAGGCTGCGCCTTTAATCGGGGTCAAGGGGCAGACAGCCCCTCTCCTCGCCTTGACCTGCCTCAAGCGCAACGCTCGCGTCCTTGAGCGCGACGCCGCTGAGTTTGAGCATCCGGGCGCCGAGCACCAGCCGGGCGATCAGCGCCGCCGCCGGCTCGACCGCCAGGCCGCCATGGGCGTGGATGTTCGAGACGCAGTTGCGCTCGCTGTCCTGGCGGCCGAGGCGCGGCGCCCAGGTGAGATAGGCGCCGAGGCTTTCGGCGACGCTGAGGCCGGGCCGCTCGCCGATCAGCACGACGACGATGCCGGCCCGCAGCGCGCAGCCGATCTCGTCGCCGATCGCAACGCGGGCCTGGCTCGCGATCGCGACCGGGCCGGCGACGAGGCCGGGCAGGCGGGCGATGCAGGCCTTGACCAGGGCGGGCGCGCTGCCCGGCAAGGCGCCTGCGGACAGGCCGTCGGCGAGCACGAAGGCGATGTCGCAGCCGCCAAGCGGCGGTTCGAGTGCGGCGAGGCACGCGGGATCGAGCCGGCGGCCGAGATCGGGCCGGCGCAGATAGGTCGCGCGGTCCGGCGCGGCGCTGCGCAGGGTGAGGCTCGGCAACGGGCTGAGCTGGGCGGCGAGGATGTCGGCGTCGAGCACCGCGTGCACGGCGTCGCGCGCCGCGGCGTGGGCGCTCTGCAACTCTAGCACGTGGGTTAGCCCGAGCGCCTCGCCGCTGCGGCTGAGGCCGACCCGCGCCGGGGTGAGCGCGCGCAGGCGCGGCCATGGGTCGGCGCGATCAAGCGGCCCCGGTCGACAAAGAAGGGGCGCGACAGGCGTCTCAGCCATCGGCGAGCGCCGCCATCGGCCGGGCGAGCAGCGGGCTTTGTGCCGCCCGCCCCTCGAGGCGCCCGGCGATGCGACCTTGGGCGTCGAGCAGCCCCATGCGGTCGAGCCAGGCCTCGAACTCCGGCGCCGGGCGCAGGCCGAGGGTCGCGCGCAGCATCAGCACGTCGTGGAACGACAGGCTCTGGTAGTTGAGCATGATGTCGTCGGCGCCAGGCACGGTGATCAGGAAATTCACCCCGGCGGCGCCGAGCAGCAGCATCAGACCGTCCATGTCGTCGCCGTCCGCCTCGGCGTGGTTGGTGTAGCAGACGTCGACGCCCATCGGCAGGCCGAGCAGCTTGCCGCAGCAATGGTCCTCGAGCCCGGCCCTAGTGATCTGCTTGCCGTCGTAGAGGTATTCCGGGCCGATGAAGCCGACGACGGTGTTGACGAGCAGCGGCTGGAAGGCGCGGGCGACGGCGTAGGCGCGCACCTCCAGCGTCTGCTGATCGACGCCGTGATGCGCGTCCGCCGACAGCGCCGAGCCCTGCCCGGTCTCGAAATACATGCAGTTGTCGCCGAGCGTGAAGCGGTTGAGCGAGGCTGCGGCCGCGTGCGCCTCGCGCAACAGGGCGAGGTCGACGCCAAAGCCGCGATTGGCCGCCTCGGTGCCGGCGACCGACTGGAACACGAGGTCGGTCGGCGCGCCACGCTCGATCGCCGCGATCGCGTTGGTCACGTGGCTGAGCACGCAGGTCTGCGTCGGGATGTCATACTGGGCGCGCACCTCGTCGAGCCGATGCAGCAGCTCGACGCAGCGCGGCACGCTGTCGCCGGCCGGGTTGATGCCGATCACCGCGTCGCCGGCGCCGTGCAGCAGTCCGTCGAGCAACGAGATCGCGATGCCGCGCGGCTCGTCGCTCGGATGGTTCGGCTGCAGCCGCGTCGCCACCCGGCCGGGCAGGCCGAGCGTGTTGCGGAACCGCGTCACCACGCGGCAGCGCCGCGCCACCGCGACCAGGTCCTGGTTGCGCATCAGCTTGCTGACCGCGGCGACCATCTCGGGGGTGAGGCCGGGCGCGAGTGCTGCGAGGCTCGCAGCATCGGCGGCGGGCGAGAGCAGCCAGTCGCGGAAAGCCCCGACGGTGAGATGGCTCGCGCTCGAGAACGCCGCGCGGTCGTGCCCGTCGAGTATCAGCCGGGTGACCTCGTCTGCCTCGTAGGGGACCACCGCCTCGTCGAGGAAGCGCGCGAGCGGCAGGTCGGCGAGGCAGTGGCGCGCGGCGACGCGCTCGCGGGCCGCGCCGCCCGCGCGGCGCGGCGCGGCGCATGCGCGCAGCGCCCGCCGGGCGGTTACGCGAAAGGTCTGGCCGCCGCCGCGGTGCGGC
>CAXTSD010000419.1:0-2239 GCA_964246775.1 uncultured Acetobacteraceae bacterium
ACACCCCGGGGGGGGCCGGCCCCCCCCCCGCGCGGGCCCCCCGCCCCGTGGGGGTGGGGGTGCCCGGGTCCAAGGGCAGAGCCCTTGTCTTGCCTTGCTTGCCCCTGCCCAAACCCACACCCTTTCTCCCCGGCCAGCCAGCCGCTATACCAGGCACGGTGCCGAACGACCTTGCCCCCGCCGCCGACGACCACGCCGCCGAGAGCTACCTCGCCCGGCTGAACCCCGAGCAGCGCGCCGCCGTCGAGACGCTGGACGGGCCGTTGCTGGTGCTCGCCGGCGCCGGCACCGGCAAGACGCGGGTGCTGACCACCCGCTTCGCCCACATCCTGCTGACCAGGCGCGCCTTTCCGAACCAGGTGCTGGCCGTCACCTTCACCAACAAGGCGGCGCGCGAGATGCGCGAGCGCGTCGCGGCCATACTCGGCCGCCCGGCCGAGGGGCTGTGGCTCGGCACCTTCCACGCGCTGTGCGCGAGAATGCTGCGCCGGCACGCGCCGCTCGTCGGCCTCACCAGCAGCTTCACCATCCTGGACGCCGACGACCAGATGCGCGTGCTCAAGCAGGTGATGGAGGCGAACAGGGTCGACCAGAAGCGCTGGCCGGCGGCGGCGCTGATGGGCGCGATCCAGCGCTGGAAGGACCGCGCCTGCACGCCGGACCGCCTGCCCGCCGACCAGACGGCAGAGTTCGCCGGGCGCGGCGCCGAACTCTACGCCGCCTACCAGGCGCGCCTGCGCGAGCTGAACTCGGCCGATTTCGGCGACCTGATGCTGCACATGGTCGAGATCCTGCGCGCCCATCCCGACGTGCTCGAGCACTACCACCGCGCGTTCCGCTACATACTGGTCGACGAGTACCAGGACACCAACCTCGTGCAGTATCTCTGGCTGCGGCTGCTCGCCCAGGGCCACCGCAACATCTGCTGCGTCGGCGACGACGACCAGTCGATCTATTCCTGGCGCGGCGCCGAGGTCGAGAACATCCTGCGCTTCGAGCAGGATTTTCCTGGCGCCGCCATCGTCAAGCTGGAGGCGAACTACCGCTCCACCGCCAACATACTCGCCGCCGCCTCCGGCCTGATCGCCCACAACGAGGGCCGCCTCGGCAAGACGCTGCGCCCGGGGCGACCGGGGCAAAACGACGCATCGGGCGAAAAGGTCGCCGTCGTCGGGCTGTGGGACAGCGATGAGGAGGCGCGCATGGTCGGCGAACGCGTCGAGCAGTTGCAGCGCCAGCGCCACAAGCTCGCCGAGATCGCGATACTGGTGCGCACCGGCGCCCAGACCCGCGCCTTCGAGGAGCGCATGATCACCCTCGGCATACCGTACCGCATCGTCGGCGGCCTGCGCTTCTACGAGCGCGCCGAGATACGCGACGCCATCGCCTATCTGCGGGTGGTGAACCAGCCGGCCGACGACCTCGCCTTCGAACGCATCGTCAACGTGCCCAGGCGCGGCGTCGGCGAGGGCGGGCTGCGCACGATGTACGAGACGGCGCGCGCCCGCTCGGTGCCGCTCAGCATCGCCGCGCGGGCGCTGGTGGCCGAGAACCGCCTGCGCGGAAGGATGCACGAGGCGCTCGCCGCCCTGCTCGAGCGCTTCGAGGGCTGGCGCGCCATGCTGCCGCGCGACGGCCACGTGGCGACGCTCGCGGCCCTGCTCGACGAGAGCGGCTACATGGCGATGTGGCAGCAGGACAAGTCGCCTGACGCGCCTGGCCGGATCGAGAACCTGCGCGAGCTGGTCCGCGCGATCGGCGATTTCGAGACGCTCGGCGGCTTTCTCGACCACGTCTCGCTGGTGATGGAGAACGAGCAGGACGCGCAGGCCGACCGGCTGTCGATGATGACGCTGCACGGCGCCAAGGGCCTCGAGTTCGACACCGTGTTCCTGCCCGGCTGGGAGGAGGGCCTGTTCCCGAGCCAGCGCACCATGGACGAGGGCGGCCATAAGGGCCTCGAGGAGGAGCGCCGGCTCGCCTATGTCGGCCTCACCCGCGCCCGCCAGCGCGCCATCGTCAGCCACTGCGCGAACCGGCGCACCTACGCCAACTGGCAGAGCTCGATCCCGTCGCGCTTCGTCGACGAGCTGCCCGAGGCGCATGTCGAGCGCGAGGGCGACGCCAGGCGGTCGCGCGAGCAGCGCCTGCTGGCGCCGAGCGTGTGCGGCGCCGGCCCGCTCACCGCCCGCCGCCCGCCCGGCGGCGTTGCCGCACCGTGGGAGCCGCCGGCGCGCCC
>CAXTSD010000420.1:0-2239 GCA_964246775.1 uncultured Acetobacteraceae bacterium
GGCTGTGGTGTGGATCACGCCGGAGCAGGCGTTGAGCAGCCAGTCGATCAGCACCCGCGAGCCGGCGACATAGGCGCCGAAAGCGCCGAACGCCTTGCTGAACGTGCCCATCACCAGGTCCACCCCGGGCAGTTCGGCGGCCAGCCCCGCCCCCGCCGGCCCCAGCACGCCCGTCGCATGCGCCTCGTCCACATACAGGAAGGCGTCGAAGCGCTGCGCCAGCGCAACCAGGCCGGGCAGGTCGGCGCGGTCGCCGTCCATGCTGAACACGCTCTCGGTGATGATGAAACGCTGCCCCGGCCCGGCTTGCTCAAGCAGCCGGGCGAGGTCGGCGAGTTCGTTATGGGCGAACAGCAGCGCTCGCTGGCCCGCCCCCGCACCCCGTGATGCAGGCTGCCATGGATCAGCGCGTCGGCGAACACCACTGCACCCTCGGTCGGCAGCCGCAGCAGCGCCGCCAGCACCGAGGCGTTCGCCTGCCAGCCAGAGGCGAACACCAGCGCCGCCTGCCGGCGCTTGAGGCAGGCGAGCCGCGCCTCCACCGCCGCGTGGGCGGCGAAGCTGCCGCGCACCAGGCGTGACGCCGCCGCGCCGGTGCCCCAGCGAACGCCCCATTCGGCCGAGCGCTGGGCCAGCGCCGGATGCAGCGCGAGCCCGAGATAGTCGTTGGACGAGACGTCGAGCAGCGAACGACCGTCGCGCTCGACGAAGCCAGGCGCCAGCGGGCGCACCGGGCGCAGGCGGCGCCGCATCCGCTCGCCGGCCAGGCGGTCGAGTGCGGCGTCGAACAGCGGATCGAGCCGGGACATCAGTCGGCGCAGCGCAAGCGGGATTGCGCTGGTTCGCGCGCGGCGATCGCCTCGCACAAGCCTTGCGTGAGCCGGGCCAGATCCTCGGGCGAGATGGTGAACGCCGGCGTCAGGTAGACCACGCGCCCGAACGGCCGCACCCACAGACCGCGCGCGACGCAGGCGTCACTGACGCCGCGCACGCTCTCCGCACGCTCGAGCTCGACCACGCCGACCGCGCCCTGCACCCGCACGTCCCGCACCCCTGGCAGCGAGCGGCACGGCGCGAGCCCAGCCTCGAGGGCGACGGCGATCCCCGCCACCTGCCCCAGCCGATCCTCGCTCTCGAACAAATCGAGCGAGGCGTTCGCCGCCGCGCAGGCGAGCGGGTTGGCCATGAAGGTCGGCCCGTGCATCAGCGCGTGCGTCGGCTCGTCGGACCAGAAGCGCTCGAACACGTGCGGCCGGGCGACCGCCGCCGACAGCGCCATCGTGCCGCCGGTCAGCGCCTTGCTCAGGGTGATGATGTCGGGCGTGACCCCGGCCGCCGCGCAGGCGAACATCGCCCCAGTACGCCCGAAGCCGGTGAAGATCTCGTCGGCGATTAGCAGCAGCCCGAAGCGGTCCGCCGCCTGCCGCACCCGGCGCAGCACCGACGCGTCATGGAACAGCATGCCGCCCGCGCCCTGCGCCAGCGGCTCGATCAGGATGCCGGCCAACTCCTCCGCATGCGCCGCCAGCACCGACTCGAAGGCCGCCGTCGAGGCGTCGTCGCGCGGCAGATCCACCAGCAGCTGGTCGGCGAGCAGGCCGCGGAACAGCCGGTGCATGCCCTCCTCGGGATCACACACCGACATCGTCGCGAAGGTGTCGCCGTGATAGCCGCCGTTGAAGGCGAGGAACCGCGTGCGCCCGCGCACCCCGCGGTTCAGCCAGCACTGCGCCGCCATCTTCATCGCGACCTCGACCGCGACCGACCCGCTTTCGGCCAGGAACACGTGCCGCAGGTCGCCGGGCAACATCGCCGCCAGCCGTTCCGCGAGGCGCTCCGCCGGCGCGTGGGTGAGGCCGCCGAACATCACGTGCGGCATCCGGCCGAGCTGCTCGGCGACCGCGGCGCGTATGTGCGGGTGATTGTAGCCGTGACACGCCGTCCACCACGACGCGAGGCCGTCGAGCAGCACGCGCCCATCCCGCAGCACGATGCGCGTGCCCTCGGTGCGCGCCACGGCGAGCGGCGGCTGGGCGGTCTTCATCTGCGTGTACGGGCGCCAGAGCGGCATGGTTTGACCTAAGAATAGTTAAGTAAAGGCCAGGGCTCTGCCCTGGACCCGCTGGGCCGAGCCGGCCCAGACCGGCATTGGTTAGAGTGAACGCTGGCAGCCCTTCTTGTTTTGCGAAGCAATTAAGTTATTTACTTTGCAATGCATCTTTGAACTGCACGCAATAAA
>CAXTSD010000421.1:0-2236 GCA_964246775.1 uncultured Acetobacteraceae bacterium
CGCCGCGCCGGCGGTCGTGACCAGCACGGCGAGCGCGGACAGGCTCACCGTGTCCGAGGTGATGGCGAACGGGATCGCGGTCAGCGCCGACGCGGCGGGTGCGGCGGGCGCGGTGGTGGCGTTCGGACCATACCAGCGCCTGGCTTGCACGGGCACCACCGGGTGCGCCGCCGCGTAGCCGAAATCGCGCCAGCTCACGCTGGTCGTGCCGCCGGCGGTGTTCTGGGTAAGGGCGGCGCGATTGGAGTTCACGCAGCCGATCGAGCCCGACAGGTTGATCGCCAGCGCGCCTGCGAACGCGTTGCGGAACAGCGCCGTCGGCGTGCCGTGCGCCGCGTCGTAGAACACCCGGTAGCCGTTGACCTGCAATTCGGCCGGCGCGCCGTTGAAGCGCAGGCCGGAAGCGAAATTCGCGTTGTCGCGGTAATAGGCGAAGAAGTCGATGATCTCGACGCGGCCGCCGCCGGCGATCTGGATCGGGTAGGCGTTGAAGCGCTCGGCGGTGCAGCCGAGCATGCGCACGTAGTTCGAGTTGGCGAAGTTGTAGCCTGCCTGGACATACGGCGCGTTGACCGCCCGGCCGTCGCCGCGGGCGCTGCAGTTGCGGTATTCGAGCCGGTTGTTGCCGGTCGCCGACGCGATCACCGCAATGAAGCCGTTCTGCTGGAAGTCGATGGCGTGGCAGTCGATCCAGCTTATGGTGTGCAGGAAGCCCGCGGCGAGGTTGGTCGAGCCGTCGACGAAGCCGTCCACCGCGTCGATCACCTGGCAGTCGCTGTAGCGGGTGCCAAAGCTGCGGTTCTGGAAGCCGATGCTGCCCGAGGTCGTGCGGTTCACGTGCGAGGGGCCGTGCACGACGCAGTTCTCGTAGCTCAGGAAATAGCCGCCCCAGTGGTTGTCGAGCCCGGCGTTGAAGCAGTCGCGCACCACGCAGTCATGCATGTGGCAGTGCTTCGGGTTGCCGCGCAGCCACGCGCCCATGTATTTGTAGCCGCCCCAGTAGACGTTGGTGGTCACCGCGTGCCGGCAGTTGCCGCCGCGCACCGAGACCCGGGTGCCGTCGGTCGAGCCGCCGAGCTCGACCCCGTAGCCATAGGCGCCCTCCGACAGGTTGGCGTCGTTCGGCAGCTTCTCGACGAACACGCCGACCTCGCCCTGCCAGCAGGTCAGCAGCTGGAAACAGCGCGTCCAGGCGTTGTGCACGGTGACGTTGCGGATGACCGGCTGATACAGGCCCTGCAGCAGGAACGCCGGCTGGCGGTTGGCCACGCCGACGACGCCGTCGGTGTCGCCGTCCGCGTCCACGGCGATGCCGTCGAGGATGAAGCGGCCTTGGCCCATCAGCTGCATCTGCGGCGAGGTCGCGTAGCTGTCGTAGATGCGGTCGGCGGAGATCACGAAGGGGGCCGCCGCGACCTGGCCGAAGCTCTTGCCGCCGACGGTCAGCGTCTCGCCGGGCGCGAAAGTGCCGCTGATGCTGTTGAACACCAGGGTGCCGCTCGGCCCGTCGGCGAGCGAGCGCACGAGGCCGGTGGCGCCTGAGCTGCCGCCGGTGACGGTCTGCATCTCGGCGAACTGGCCGGCGGCGCCGCCGGTGAACGCGAGCCCGAGTCCCTGCACCCGGAACAGCTGCGATTGCCAGATTTGGGCCGAGGTGACCCCGGTATTGGGCACACCCGAGACCGCCGGCGACCAGGGATAGGCGTCCTGCGAGGACAGCAGCCAGACCTGGCCCTGGCGGATGCCGGCGGCCCCGGCGCCGGGGGGCGGGGGGGGGGGGGGCCGGCGGGGGGGGGGCGGGGTGGCGGGGGCGGGCGCCGACCTGGGCGGGGCCGAGGGCGCTGACGGCGACGGCGGGGCCAGGCGTGCGGTTGACCACCATCACGCTCTTGGCCTGCTGATGCACGAGTGTGCCGCTGCCGGTGAGCCAGATGTCCTGGTCGGCGAGGGCGAGGCTGACCGGGTAGCGCCCGGCCGGCACGAACACGGGTACGGACAGGCTGGCGGCGGCGCTGATCGCGGCGGTAAAGGCGGCGCTGTCGTCGCTCACGCCGTCGCCGAGCGCGCCGAACCAGCGCACGTTGAGGCTAGGCTGCGCACCAAGTGCGACGATCCAGCGCCCGGCGCCGCTGCCGCCGGCGGGTGCGATCACGGTGGCGCCGTCATCGGGGGCGCGGGTGGGCGGCCACCAGGAAGCCCAGCGGGCGCCCCCGGAGCCCAGGGGCGCCGGGGCCGG
>CAXTSD010000422.1:0-2228 GCA_964246775.1 uncultured Acetobacteraceae bacterium
GTGCGGTAGCCGAGCCGCCTCAGGCGCGGGCCAAGCGCGCCGGCGGCGGCGGCGAACTCGGCCTCGAGGTCCTCGCCATGGTCGGAGCTGAGGCGCTCGCCGATCACCCACAACTCGGCCGGCACGTCGCGCATGGCGGCGAGCAACTCGGGATAACCCTTGTGGCGCACCAGGCGGGAGACCGCGATCACCACCACCCGGTCCGGGGCGACCCCGAGCGCCGCGCGCAGCCGGGCGCGGGCGCGCGGATCGGGGCGGAAGATCGCCGGATCGCGCCCGTTGCCGACGGCGCGAGCGTCGCGCGCGATCCACAGGCGCCGCGCATCGGCGGCCTCCTCGGTCGAGACGGTGAGCAGGGTGTCGGTGAGCCGGCCGCCCAGCCACTCCATCGCCAGCGCCGCGAGCCGGCGCGTTGGCGAACCGGGCTGATGGAACAGGAAGCCGTGGCAGGTGTAGGCGACGCGCGGCACCCCGGCGAGGCGGGCGGCGAGGCGGGCGAGGAAGCCGCTGATCGGCATGTGGGCGTGCACGAGGTCCGGCCGTTCGGCGCGGAACAGCCGATACAGCGCCCTGAATGCCCGCCACTGCGCGCCGGGCGACAGGCTGCGGGCGAGCGGCAGCGGCACCAGCCGAAACCCCTCGTCCCGCACCGCGTCGAGCAGCCGGCCATCGGCGCAGACGCCGATGACTTCGTGGCCGCGCGCCCTGGCGCCGCGCATCAGCGGCAGCAGAAAGTGGCTGAGCGAGAAATCGACGTTCGTCACCTCGATGACCTTCACCCGATCATCCGGCGACGCGCCCGCCTCAACCGACCTTGGTGATCGCCCATTTCACCTGCTGCGGACCGTCGGCGCGCCCGGTCAGCACCACCTGCTCGCACCGTCGCGGCTCGAGGCCGCCGAGATAGATGCTCTCCTCGAGCGTCAGCCTCGCCCCCTCGGCGCGCAGCCGCCAGCCGTTCGAGCCGAGACGCAGCAGCACCGCCTCGCCGCCCTGCTGCAGGCTGGCGCTGACCCCAGGATGCAGGTGGAAGCGCAGCACGTAAGGCTGGCCCGGTTGCTGGCCGGGCGGCTGGCCCGGTTGCTGGTTCGCACCGTCCGCCGGCACCGCCTCGACCGCGTCCTCGCCGCGTATGTCCTCGCCGCTCTCGGCCAGATACAGGCGCCGGCGATGCAGCACGCCGAACGGCTTGAGGTAGCCGTCGTGGCTGGCCTCGAGCCAGTGCGCCCCGTTCGCCTCCTGGCGCTGCACCTGCACGGTCTGCACCCGCCGGCCGAGCCCGTTCGGCTTCAGCTCCGAGGACGAGGTGTCGGCGACGGTGAGCGTCGAATGGGCGGCGGTGGCGCGCGTCGCGTCGTGCCAGCCGGGATCGGCGGCGACCGAGGCGCCGCAATTGACGATCAGCCGGTCGCGCCCGATCGACACCTCGAAGGACAGCGTGCCGGCCTGCGACAGCCGGTCGAGCCCAGGCGCCGGCGGGGCGCCGCAATCGACGATGACGAGGCTGCGCCCGGCGATGAGGCGCTGGAAGCCGCCGTCGCGCAGCTCGATCGGGGCGCGGCCGGTCCGGCCGGTCGCGTTCAGCACCAGCTCGATCAGGCTGCCCTGCTCCTCGCGCGCGCCGTTGAACAGGGCGAGCCCGCCATCGCCGTGGCGCAGCGCCCGCAGCGCCTGGCCCATCCGTTCGATCGCCGGGCTGAGCGCGCCAGGCAACGCCACCTGCGCCGTGGTCAGCAGGGCGCGTATGTCGATCAGGTCCTGCAGGGCGGCGAGCTGGGCCGCCGGGCTGCGCTCGACGTGGCAGCCGTCGGGCAGGATGCTGCGGGCGATCTCCTGCGGCAGGAAGCGCAGCGCGCGGGTGAGGAAGGACGCGTGCTCCGGCAGGGCGACGGCGGCGGCGGTGAGGCCCTTGATCGCGGTCAGCGCCCGCGCGTCGAGCTCCTCGGTCGGGAGCGCCGCGGCGAGCGTACGCGCGTCGTGCATCAGCCGGCCCATCAGGCGCTGGCGGAACGCGTCATCCGCCGAGGCGGCGAAGAAGTCGTAATGGCCGAGCCAGGCGGCGACCCGGCTGCCGGCGACGTCGGGGCGGCGGGCGACGCTCTCGGCGCCGCCGCCGGCGATCCAGTCCGCAATCAGCGCCCTCGCGCGCATCCTGGCGCCGTCGGTGCCGAGCGCCCGCAGGTCGCGCAGCCAGGTGAAGCCGTGCGCATGCGCGCGCTGCACCGGCG
>CAXTSD010000423.1:0-2225 GCA_964246775.1 uncultured Acetobacteraceae bacterium
ACAGCCGCTCGATGCCGGCCGCCCAGCCGACCGCCGGCGTCGGCGGGCCGCCCATCTCGGCCACCAGCCCGTCATAGCGGCCGCCGGCGAGCACCGTGCCCTGGGCGCCGAGCCGGTCGGTCACGAACTCGAAGGCGGTGTGGCTGTAGTAGTCGAGCCCGCGCACGATCCTTGGATTTTCGCAAAACTCGACGCCGAGCGTGCCGAGGTGGCGCCGCACCTGATCGTAGAAGCGCCGCGCGTCGTCGCTGAGATACGGCAGGATGGTCGGCGCCGCGTTGACGATCGGCCGGTCGTCGGGGTCCTTGCTGTCGAGCACGCGCATCGGATTGCGCTCGAGCCGCTCGGCGCTCTCGGTCGACAGCTCGTCGCGGCGCTCCGACAGGTAGGCGACCAGCGCCTCGCGATAGGCGCTGCGGCTCGGCGCGTCGCCGAGCGTGTTCAGCTCGAGTGTGACGCCGCCGAGGCCGAGTGCCGCGAGTATGTCGCGGCCGAGCGCGATCACCTCGGCGTCGGCGAGCGGCTCGGCCGAGCCAATGAGCTCGGCGCCGATCTGGTGGAACTGCCGGTAGCGGCCCTTCTGCGGCCGCTCGTAGCGGAACATCGGCCCGGCGTAGAACACCCGCTGCGGCAACGACTGGGTGAGCCCGTTGCTGACCAAAGCGCGGCAGATGCCGGCGGTGCCCTCCGGCCGCAGGGTCAGGCTGTCGCCGCCGCGATCGGCGAAGCTGTACATCTCCTTGGTGACGACGTCCGAGGTGTCGCCGAGGGTGCGCGAGAACACCCGGGTATCCTCGAAGATCGGCGTCTGCCATTCGTCAAAGCCGTAGCGCCCGGCGAGCGTGCGCGCGGTCGCGACGACGTGGGCGTAACGCCGCTGCGCCTCGCCGATCAGGTCATGCGTGCCGCGTGCAGGAGCAAACGCCGCCAACTAATCCGCCGCCTCGAGCGCCAGCGCCGCCTTGGCGGCACGCTCGGCCGCCTCCTGGGCCTGGATTGCGGCGACGCGGGTCTCGACCTGCTCGATGACGTGCTCGATCATCGTCTCGCCCTCGGTCGTATGGTCCTGCTTGCCGGCCGAATACACCATGTGCCGGCCGTTGCCGCCGCCGGTGACGCCGAGATCGGTCATCAGCGCCTCGCCAGGGCCGTTCACGACGCAGCCGATGATCGACAGCGTGAGCGGCGTCTCGATGTGGGCGAGCCGCTCCTCCAGCGTCTGCACCGTGCGTATCACGTCAAAGCCCTGCCTCGCGCAGGACGGGCAGGAGATGATCTTGACGCCACGATGACGCAGACCGAGGGATTTGAGGATGTCCCAGCCGACCAGCACCTCCTCGGCCGGCTCGGCGGAGAGCGAGACGCGCAGGGTGTCGCCGATGCCGGCCCAGAGCAGGCTGCCGAGCCCGATCGCGCTCTTGACCGTGCCGGCGCGCTTTGATCCCGCCTCGGTGATGCCGATATGCAGCGGGTGGTCGCACACTTCGGCGAGCTGCTGGTAGGCGGCGACGGCCATGAACACGTCGGACGCCTTGACGCTGATCTTGAACTCGTGGAAGTCGAGATCCTGCAGGATTTTCGCATGCTCGAGCGCCGAGGCGACCAGCGCCTCCGGGTTCGGCTCGCCGTAGCGCTCGAGCAGGTGGCGCTCCAGCGAGCCGGCGTTGACGCCGATGCGCATCGAGCAGTTATGGTCGCGCGCCGCGGCAACCACCTCGCGCACCCGCTCGATGCTGCCGATGTTGCCGGGATTGATGCGCAGGCAGGCGGCGCCGGCGCGCGCCGCCTCGATGCCGCGCCGATAGTGGAAATGGATGTCGGCGACGATCGGCACGTTCACCTCGTGCACGATCTCGGCGAGCGCCGCCGTGCTCGCCTCGTCCGGACAGGAGACGCGCACGATGTCGACGCCGGCGAGCTCGGCGAGGCGTATCTGGGCGATGGTGGCGGCGGCATCGGTGGTCAGGGTGTTGGTCATCGTCTGCACGCTGATCGGCGCGTCGCCACCGACCGCCACCGACCCGACATGGATCTGGCGGGACTTGCGTCGCTCGACCTGCTGATACGGACGGTAGCTCATGCACGTGGCTCCTCGGACGAGCGGGAGATAGCGTTGAGGCGAAGGGAAGACCAGTAGTAAGGCCAGGGCTCTGCCCTGGACCCGGGCACCCATCGCACAAGTGCGAAGGGGGCCCCCGCGGGGGGGGGGGGGCCCCCCCCCCCCC
>CAXTSD010000424.1:0-2222 GCA_964246775.1 uncultured Acetobacteraceae bacterium
GGGCAGCACCGTGCGCCGCTCGACCGTCAGCCGGCCGCCGGCGATGTGGGCGGCGAGCGCCTCCTCCTCGAGCTGCGGCTCGGCCATCAGCCAGTGCGCGAGCCGCCGCGCGAGCTCGGCCTCCGGCCCGCCGCCCTCAAGCCCGCGCGACCACAGCCAGCTCTGATCGGAGAGCAGCAGCGCGGCGCGGCCCTTGCGCACCCGGGCGAGCAGCAGCAACGGACGCTCGCCGGCCGCGTGCATCAGCACCTGCGGCGGCGGGTCGGTCGCGTCCCCGGGCGCGTCCCCGGTCGTGTCCCCGGGCGCGGATGAGATCGTATCCTGCGGTGGGGCGTCCGGGCCGCGCACGTCGATCGAGCGGAACCACTCGCCCCAGCCCGGCGTGCTTCCCGGCGTGCTCCCCGGCGTCGCGGCGGCGTCCGCCGGGCCGCCCGGCAGGTCGCGGGTCACCGGATGCAGCAGCCCGAGCGGCGTCAACGCCGGCCGGAACGCCTCCTCGGTCACGCTGCCGCTCGCATGCGCCGGCAGCACGCCGGCGAGCGGCGTGTGGTCGAGGCTGTCCGGCCCGGCGAATTCCGGCCCGGCGGTGAGCAGCAGGCCGCCGCCGTCGCGCACGTAGTCGGCGATGCGGCTGAGATAGACGCGCGGCAGCACGTCCTGGTCGGCGAAGCGGTCGAGGATGATGAGGTCGAACAGCCCGATCTTGTCCTCGAACAGCTCGTGCATCGGAAACGGGATCAGCGCGAGCTGGTCAATCGGCGTCGGATCGACCTCGTCCGGCCGCCGCAGGATGGTGAAGTGCACCAGATCGACCGCCGGATCGGCGCGCAGCAGCCGCCGCCAGGAGCGCTCGCCCTGGTTCGGCTCGCCGGAGACCAGCAGCACGCGCAGCCGGTCGCGCACCCCGTTGACGCTGACCGCGGCGCGGTTGTTGAGCGTCGAGACCTCGCCCGGCAGCGCTTCGGCGCTGAGCTCGACCAGAGTCGGCCCGGCATGCGCGATCGCCACCGGCACGTCGAACGGCTCGCCCGGATGCACACTGAGGCTGGCGGGCGCGGCGCCGTCACGCGCCACGCTCACCGTGACGAGGCTCGAGGCGTCGTCCGCCGGCACCGGGCCGAGATCCTCGACCACGGCGCGTATCGTCGCCGTCTGGTGCACGATGCCGAACCCGGGCGCCTCGATCAGCCGCAGCCGCCGGTCGGTCTCCTCGCCCGCCGCCGCGAGCAGCAGGTTCAGCGGATACGGCGTCGCCGTCGGTAGTGAGGGCGGCACCGCCGTCGGGGCTGGCGAGGACGGCAACGCCGTCGAAAGCGAGGACGGCAACGCCGTCGGGGGTGAGGACGGCAACGCCGTCGGGGCGTCCGTCACCACGCCGTCGGTGATCGCGACGACGCCGGCCAGTCGGTCGGGCGGGATCGTCGCCCTGGCGGCGTCGATCGCGGCGAACAGGCGGGTGCCGTCATGCCCGGCCTCCTGGACGTCGACGGTGCGCAACTCGAGCGGCATTCCCGGCTCGGTCGCCAGCCGCGCCGCCTGCGCCTCGATCGATCGCCTCGCCCGCTCGGCCAGCGCCGCCCGATCGCCCACCCGCATCGAGGCGCTGTGATCCACCACCAGCAGCGCGATGTCGCCCAAACCCTCGCTGCTCGTGCGCATCAGCACCGGGCCGAGCAGCCAGCCCAGCATGACCAGGAAGGCGAGGCCGCGCACGAGCCAGCCGCGCGCGCGTCGGCTGGCCCCGGTGATCGTCGCCGCCAGGCAGAGCGCGGCCAGCACGGCGATCAGCCAGACCGGCAGCCAGGGCTGCAAGGTGAGCGAGGAGGTCAAGCGGGCGCGTCGTCCTTCACTGCCCCAGTCGCCTGAGTATCGTATCCACGTGCACCTGGTCGCGCTTGTAGTTCCCGGTCAGCGCGTACATCACCAGGTTCACTCCGAAGCGATACGCCCGCTCGCGCTGCTCGGCGCCGCCCGGCACGGTCGCATAAGGCGACTGCCCGGACGGCTCGACCGCCCAGGCGCCCGCCCAGTCATTGGCGCCGACGACCAGCGGACTGACGCTGTCGTCGTCGCGCTCCGCGCGCGCCACGCTGTCGTCGCGCTCCGCGCGCGCCACGCTGTCGTCGCGCTCCGCGCGCGCGACCCAGACCGGATCGCCGACGACGCGGCCGGGATAGTCGCGCAGCAGGTAGAACGAGCGCGACAGCACGTGGTCGATGGTG
>CAXTSD010000425.1:0-2221 GCA_964246775.1 uncultured Acetobacteraceae bacterium
GCGTGGGCGTGGGGGCGAGCGGCCCGGCAGTCGCGACAGTGGTAAAGGATCTTAGATGAACACAATCCGTCCCAACAGCTTGCGGTCCGGCCCCGACGGACGCGGCCGCTTCGGCGATTTCGGCGGCCGCTTTGTCGCCGAGACGCTGATGCCTCTGGTGCTCGACGTCGAGCGGGCCTGGGAGGACGCCAAGGCCGACCCGGCCTACAAGGCGGAGATCGACCGTCTCGCGGCGCACTATGTCGGCCGCCCGAGCCCGCTGTGGTTCGCCGAGCGGCTGACCAGGGCGCTGGGCGGCGCCAAGATCTATTTCAAGCGCGAGGAGCTGAATCACACCGGCTCGCACAAGATCAACAACTGCGTCGGCCAGATCCTGCTGGCGCGGCGGATGGGCAAGACCCGCATCATCGCCGAGACCGGCGCCGGCCAGCACGGCGTCGCGACGGCGACAGTCTGCGCGCTGTTTGGTTTGCCTTGCACGGTGTTCATGGGCGCGACCGACGTCGAGCGGCAGAAGCCGAACGTGTTCCGCATGCGGCTGCTCGGCGCCGAGGTGCGGCCGGTCACGTCCGGCGCCGGCACGCTCAAGGACGCGATGAACGAGGCGATGCGCGACTGGGTCGCCAATGTCGACGACACCTACTACCTGATCGGCACCGTCGCCGGGCCGCACCCGTATCCGGCGATGGTGCGCGACCTGCAGGCGGTGATCGGCGACGAGGCGCGCGCGCAATTGCAGCAGGCGGAAGGCGCGCTGCCGGACGCGGTGGTCGCCTCGGTTGGCGGCGGCAGCAACGCGATGGGCATCTTCCACGCCTTTCTCGACGACCCTGGCGTGCGGCTGATCGGCGTCGAGGCGGCCGGACAGGGGCTCGATACCGACAAGCACGCGGCGAGCCTCAATCGCGGCCGCCCCGGCGTGCTGCACGGCAACCGCACCTATCTGCTGCAGGATGGCGACGGCCAGATCACCGAGGCGCATTCGATCAGCGCCGGCCTAGACTATCCCGGCATCGGGCCGGAGCATTCGTGGCTGCACGAGATCGGCCGGGCCGAGTATGTCGGCATCACCGACGACGAGGCGCTGGCGGCGTTCCAGCTCTGCACCAAGACGGAGGGCATCATTCCGGCGCTCGAATGCGCGCACGCGTTGGCGGCGATCGAGAAGCTGGCGCCGACAATGCGGTCCGAGCAGATCATCCTGCTCAATTTGTCGGGCCGCGGCGACAAGGACATCTTTTCGGTAGCGGAACATCTGGGAGAGCGGATGTGATGCCGCCTGGTCGCCTGTCGTGAGCCGCATCGAGACCCGTTTCGCCGCCCTGCGCTACGAGGGCCGCGGCGCCCTGGTCACCTTCCTCGAGGCCTATGATCCGGACCAGGCGACCAGCCTTGCGATCCTGCAAGGCTTGCCGAGCGCGGGTGCCGATCTGATCGAGCTCGGCATGCCGTTCACCGATCCGGCCGCCGATGGTCCGTCGATCCAGGCGGCAGGGCTGCGCGGCCTCGCGGCGGGTGCCACGGTTGCGCGCACGCTCGACCTCGTGCGATCGTTTCGCGAGCGGGACGACGCCACGCCGATCGTGCTGATGGGGTATCTCAACCCGATCCTGGCCTACGACAAGGTGCGATTCTGCAATGATGCCGCGGCGGCCGGGGTCGATGGGCTGATCGTCGTCGACCTGCCGATGGAGGAGGCGGACCTGCTCGCCGGCGACGCGAAGCTGAGCGGGCTTGACCTCGTGCGTCTGGTGGCGCCGACGACGGACGACCGCAGGCTGCCGCTGGTGCTGCAGGGTTCTTCGGGTTTCGTCTATTACGTCAGCGTCTCCGGCATTACCGGAACGCGCTCGGCGAGCACGGCTGATCTCGCCCGCGCGTTGCCGCGCATCAGGCGGTTCACCGACCTGCCGGTGGCGATCGGCTTTGGCGTGCGCAGCCCGGCGCAGGCGGCGACCGCGGTGCGCTTCGCCGATGCGGCGGTCGTCGGCTCGGCGCTGTGCGACACGCTCGCCGGCAGCCTTGACGCCGAGGGCAAAGCCGGGCCGACCACGATCTCCGCCGTGCTCGCGCATGTGCGCGGCCTCGCCGAGGGCGTACGCGGCCGATCAGCGGAGTAAGGCGCGACGCCGACTGGGTAGGAAACGGGGTCAAGGGTTTGCGCCCTTGGCCCCGTTGCTGCGCGAGCCGCCTCGCGTTGGTCCGGGGCGGCGCCCCGGAC
>CAXTSD010000426.1:0-2217 GCA_964246775.1 uncultured Acetobacteraceae bacterium
CGGCATGCCGGTCGGCTTCGTCGGCGCCGCCGAGAGCAAGGCGGCGCTGGCGGCGTTCGGCCGGGTGCCGTTCGCCATCGTGCAAGGTCGGCGCGGCGGCAGCGCGATGGCGGCGGCGGCGGTCAACGCGCTGGCGAGCGAGGCCGAGTGAGCGCGCCCGCGCCAGGCATGCTCTCGATCGTCGGCGTCGGGCCCGGCGATCCCGAGCTGATGACGCTAAAGGCGGCGCGCATCATCGGCGACGCCGCCGTGGTCGCCGCCTTCGCCAAGGCGGGGCGGACCGGTCACGCGCGCCGCATCGCCGCCGGCTTCGTCTCGCCCGGCGCCGAGGAGTTGCGGCTCGACTATCCCTCCACCACGGAGGTCGACGTCGCCGACCCGGCGTACGGCGCCGGCCTCGCCACGTTCTACGCCGACTGCGCCGGCCGCCTCGCCGAGCGCCTCGCCGCCGGACGCGACGTGGCGCTGGTCTGCGAGGGCGACCCGTTCTTCTACGGCTCGTCGATGGTGCTGTTCGACCGGCTGCGCGGACGCTTCCGCTGCGTCGTGGTGCCGGGGGTGACGGCGATGAGCGGCTGCTGGACCAGTGCGGCGCTGCCGATGACGCATGGCGACGACGTGCTGGCGGTGCTGCCGGGCACCCTGCCCGCCGACGCGCTGGCGCGCCGGCTCGCCGGCTCGGACGCCTCGGTGGTGATGAAGGTTGGCCGCAACCTGCCCAAGATACGCGCCGCCCTGGCGGCGACCGGGCTGCTGGAGCGGGCACTGTATGTCGAGCGCGGCACGCTGCCCGAGCAGCTCATCCAGCCGCTCGGGCAGCGCGACGACGCGCCGGCGCCGTATTTCTCGCTGGTGCTCGTGCCAGGGCGTCAGCGGGCGCGATGAACTCGTTGTTTGAAGTAAGCGGTTCTTTTTCGAGAAAAAGAACCAAAAAGCTTTTATTTTCGAGGTCTCTCCGTCGGCCGCGGGTTCGCAAAACAAACAAAAGTTTTTTGCTGCTTCTTTTCAAAAAAGCAGGCCTTGCTTGAGCGGTTCGCTGCGCGTGGTCGGTCTAGGGCCAGGAGCCGCGGGGCTGCTGGCGCCGGATGCGGTCGCGGCACTCGAGGCGGCCGACGAGCTGTTCGGCTACGCGCCCTATCTGGAGCGGGTGGCGACGCGGCCCGGCCAGCGCCTGCACGCCTCGGACAACCGCGAGGAGATGGAGCGCGCCCGTCTCGCGCTCGGCCTTGCCGCCGCCGGGGCGCGCGTCGCGATCGTCTCCTCGGGCGATGCCGGGGTGTTCGCCATGGCGGCGGCGGTGTTCGAGGCGGTCGAGGCCGGCGAGCCGGGCTGGCGGGCGCTCGACATTGGGGTGGTGCCCGGTGTTTCGGCGATGTTCGCCGCCGCGGCGCGGCTTGGGGCGCCGCTCGGGCATGATTTCTGCGCCCTGTCGCTGTCCGACAACCTCAAGCCCTGGCCGCTGGTCGAGCGGCGGCTGCGGGCGGTGGCGGAGGCGGGCCTGGTCATCGCGCTCTACAACCCGGTGTCGCGCGCCCGGCCCTGGCAGCTCGACCGGGCGTTCACGGTGCTGCGCGAGTGCCTGCCGGGCGGCGTGCCGGTGGCGTTCGCGACCGCGGTCAGCCGCGCCGAGGAGCGCATCGAGCGGCGGACGCTGGCCGAGGCGGCGGGGTCGCTCGCCGACATGCGCACCGTGGTCCTGGTCGGCTCGGCGGCGACGCGGGTGATCGAGCGCACCGGCCCACACGGCGGCAATGCTGCGGGCGCCTGGCTCTATACGCCGCGCGGCGTGCCGGCGTGAGCGAGGATTGCGTCGAGGGCGCTGGCGGCGTCCGGCACCGCGTTGGCCGGCTCGGCGTCCGGACGCGCCACCAGCAGCACCGGCAGCGCCAGCACCCTTGCCGCGTCGAGCTTCGCCCGGGTCGCGGTGCCGCCGGAGTTCTTGCTGACCAGCACCTCGATGCGGTGCCGGCGCATCAGCGCCCGTTCGTCGGCCTCGGCGAACGGGCCGGTGGCGCTGATCACCGTCGCACCGGTCGGCAACAGCGCCGGGTCGGGCGGGTCGACGCTGCGTATGACGTAACGATGCCAGGGCCGGGCGGCGAACGGCGACAGCTCCTTCTGGCCGACGGTCAGCAGCACCCGGCGCGGCGTCAGGCCGAGCGCCTCGGCGGCGGCCTCTATCGCGGCGACGATCGTCCAGCGATCGCCGGGCAGCGG
>CAXTSD010000427.1:0-276 GCA_964246775.1 uncultured Acetobacteraceae bacterium
GCTGCGTCGCCTGGCCGACGGCCAGCGCCTCGCCGTGGTCTCCGACGCCGGCACGCCGCTGATCTCCGACCCCGGCTACCGCCTGGTGCGCGCCGCGATCGCCGCCGGCGTCACGGTGAGCGCGATCCCCGGCCCGAACGCGGCGGTGATGGCTCTCACCCTGTCCGGCCTGCCGCCGCTGCCGTTCCTGTTCCTCGGCTTTGCGCCGCCACGCGCCGCCGCCCGGCGCGCCGGCTTCGCCGGTTTTCGCGCCCCCCCGCCCGCCGGGGAGTCCGG
>CAXTSD010000427.1:286-2210 GCA_964246775.1 uncultured Acetobacteraceae bacterium
GTCTGCGCGCCGCCGAGCAGGCCGGGCTGTCGGCGACGCTGATCTGGCACGAGGCGCCGCATCGGCTGGCCGACATGCTCGCCGACGCCGCCGCCGTGTTCGCCGAGCGTCCGGCCGCGGTCTGCCGCGAGCTGACCAAGCGCTTCGAGGAGGTCCGACGCGGCAGCCTGCCGGCGCTCGCCGCGCACTACGCCGGGCAGCCGGCGCGCGGCGAGATCACCGTCGTCGTCGGCCCGGGCGCCGCCGAGCCGGCCAGTGACGCCGAGCTGGATGCCGCGCTACGTGCGGCGATGGCGTCGCACAGCGTCAAGGATGCCGCTACAGCCGTCGCCGCCGCCACCGGCCTGCCGAGGCGGACCGTCTACGCGCGGGCGCTCGAGATCAGGTCAGGCGACTGACCGGCCTATGAGGCGGCTTGCTGGAGCTTTTGCGCGAGCGCGTCGTGCTTCGCGTCGGTGGCCTTGAGCTCGGTCACGAACCGCTTGACGTCGGCGTTCTTCGTCGAGCGCAACTCCTTCGCCTCCGTCCGCGTGTCGCTCTGGTTGACCTGCTTGGTGGCCTGCACGTATGCGGCGTCGAAGCCGTTGCCGCTCATCGCCTTGAGCCGGTCATAGTCACGCTGCCTGGCCGCCGTCATCCGGTCCGGCAGGGTCACGCCGTTCTGCTGGGCGAGCGCTGCAAGCTGGCTGTTCATCGTGTCGTGGTCGGAGACGACCGTCTGCGCATAGCTCTTCACGTCGTCGCGGGTCGATTGCTGTGCCGCGAGCTTGGCGATCGCCAACTCGTATTGCGCGCCCTCAGCGGTGTCAGTCAGGAACGCCTTGTCGCTGCTTGACAACTGCGCCGCCCGGGCGCTCGCGACGCCGCTCCCGACCACCAGCAGGCAGGCCAATACCGACGTCGTCGGCAGACGTAATCTCCTGATCGTCACTGGCAAAACTCCCGATTGCGCGACGCGTAAGCCGATCGGCCGCGAGGAGTTGCACGGCGCACCGTGTCGTTATGGTCCGGCCGGCTGCTTCAGTCGGGCTGCATGGCGGCGAGTTCGTTGCCGTTCGGGTCGAGGAAGTGGAACCGTCGGCCGCTCGGAAACGAGAAGATCGGCTTGGCAAGCGTGCCGCCAGCCTGCAGCACCGCCGCCAATGCGGTTTCGAGATGATCGACCGTGACGACGACGAGCGGCGCCTTGGTCGCTTCCGTTGCGTCGCCCTGCAGGCCGACATCGACATCGCCCGTCATCGTGCAGGCGTAGCTTGGCCCGAACGCCGTCATCTGCCAACCGAATGCGGCAGTATAGAACGTCTGGGACGCCGCAAGGTCTCCGGCGGGTAGTTCGATATAGCTGGTTCTCGCCAAGGAAGCGCTCCCTTCTTCTTAATAACGGATTTTAAAGGCTCCGCCTTTAATGGGGTCAAGGGGCAAAGCCCCTTGCCTTACTTCCCGTGCTGAGTTTCATCGAACAGCAGCAGCCGCCCGGCATTGGCGAGGCCCAGGAACGTCGACAGGTTGTGCAGCAGCGCGGCGATCACCGCGCCTTCCGAGCCCAGCAGGCCGGTCGCCGCGGCGGCGATCAGCAGCATGGTCCAGCCGAGCCCCATCGTCACGTTGACGGTGATCGTGCGTCGGCAGCGTCGGCTGAGCCGGATCATTGTGCCGAGCCGGCGCAGGTCCGAGGAGAGCAGCACGAGGTCGGCGGAGGCGAGTGCGACGCCGACGGCGCCGGCGCGCAGGGCGAGCGCGTCGTTGATGCCGTCGCCGACGACCATCGGCCGCCAACCATGGTCGATTTCGGACAGCACGCGCGCCAGCTTGTCCTCCGGCAGCGCGCCGGCCTGCACGGTGCCGATGCCCATTGCCGCGGCGATGCGGTTCGCGACCGGCAGGCGGTCGCCGGTGAGCAGCATCTGCCGCTCAAGGCCAAGCC
>CAXTSD010000428.1:0-2208 GCA_964246775.1 uncultured Acetobacteraceae bacterium
GTGTGGGACCGTGCCGAGATGGGGGTCACGCTGCGCACCGGCCTGTGGCTCGCGGCGGCGATCGGCCCGGGCTGGTCGGTTACCGGCAACGAGATCCCGCTGCACCTGCAGGCGAGCGACAACCGCGACGCGCTGCTGCGCCTCGCCCACGACCCGCTGACCCTGAGGCGCACCCGGTTCGACGTGCTACGCGGCCTGGTCGACCTGATGGACGACGCCGCACAGGCCGCGCCGGCGCTGCACGGCAGCGTGCTGGTGCTCGACGGCGAGCGCGACCAGATCGTGCCGCCGGCGGCGACGGCAAAGCTGTGGCGCCGCCTGCCGGCCGAGATCCGGCGCGGCTACTACCCCGCCGGCTACCACCTGCTGCTGCGCGACCGGGACCGCGAGCGCGTCGATGGCGACATTCTCGCCTGGCTCGGCGCGCCGGGCGGCTGGCTGCCCTCCGGCGCCGACATCGTCGCCGGCTCGTGGTACGCCTCGCGCGACTGGCAGGACAAACCGGGCGTCTGGCTACCGGGCTACGCGCTGGACGGCGCCTTTGCCCCGACCGAGCAACCGTTCTAGCGCTGGTCTTGGTCCGGCTTCCCCACGCGCCGCATCTGCGCTAGGAACGGTGGCGACGGACCCGTAGCTCAGCTGGATAGAGCGTTGCCCTCCGAAGGCAAAGGCCGGACGTTCGAATCGTCTCGGGTCCGCCAGACACCTTTCGCCGGCGTGCCGTCACGTCGCCTCCAGCCTCCATTTCGGGAGACCGACGGATGGCCGTGCCCGCCGGCTCCCGGTTCCGCATCCTGGCGGTCGGCCTGCTGGTCGTCGCCGGCTGCGTCAACTACATGGACCGCTCGGCGCTGTCGGTCGGCAACCTGCCGATCAGCCAGGAACTCGGGCTCAACCCCGGCCAGACCGGCCTGCTGCTGTCGATGTTCGCGCTGAGCTACGGCCTCGCGCAGATCCCGGCCGGCGTGCTGGTCGACCGGCTTGGCCCGAAGCGGGTGCTGGGCGGCGCGATGGTGCTGTGGTCGGTGGCGCAGGTCGGCGCCGGGCTGGTCACCGCCTGGCCGCCCTTCGCCGCCGCCCGACTCGCCCTCGGCCTCGGCGAATCGCCAATGTACACCGGCGGCGTGCGCGTCTGCTCGGACTGGTTCGAACCGCCGCGGCGCGGCCTGCCGATCGGCCTGCTCAACGCCTCCTCAGCACTCGGCCCGGCGATCGCGCCGGCGCTGCTGACGCTGCTGATGGTCGCCGCCGGCTGGCGCGCGATGTTCGTCGCCATCGGCGTGCTCGGGCTCGCCGTCGCCATCGCCTGGCTGGCGATCTATCGCGATCCGCCGGTGCCGGCGGCGGCAGCAGGCGACGCGCCGATTCTGGTGCCGAGCCGCGCGACCTTCGCCATGCTGCTGCGCCAGCGCGCGGTGTGGGGTTTGGTGCTGAGCTCGTTCGGCGTCGTCTACGTCACCTGGCTGTTCGGCACCTGGCTGCCCGCCTACCTCGAAGGCGCGCAGCACATGAGCCTCACCGAAGCCGGGCTGTGGAGCAGCGTGCCGCAGACCGCGGGCTTCGTCGGCGCCGTGCTCGGCGGGCTGCTCGCCGACCGGCTCACCCGTGCCGGGCTATCGCCGCTGCTCGCCTGCAAGCTGCCGCTCATCGTCGGCCTCGTGCTCACCGCCGGCTGCGTCGCCGCCGCGTCCGGCGTGACCGGGGCGAATGCCGCCATCCTGCTGTTCTGCGGCGCGCTGTTCTGCGCCAACCTCGCCTCCAGCGCCGGCTGGGCGCTCGGCGCCGTCGTCGCCCCCGCTGGCCTCGTCGCAACCGTCGAGGGCATCCAGAACGTCGGCGGCTCGATCGGCGGCTTTCTCGCCCCGGCGGTCACCGGCTACGTGCGCTCGGCCACCGGCTCATTCGCCCCGGCGCTGCAGATCGCAGCCGCGCTGGCGCTGGTCTCGGCGGGGTTGTGCTGGGCGCTGGTCCGTCATCCGGTCGAAAGCGCCTGATCGTTTGTGGAAGCAGACAAGGTAAGGGCTCTGCTCTTGACCCGCTGAGGTCGAGCGACCCCAGACCCGCGTCCGTTGGAGTAATCGCTGGTGACGTTGCTTATCTTGCGAAGCATTAATTCAGCCCCTGACACTCCGCATTCAAAGGTAAACGCAGGGCTAAATAAATGGATTTTAAAGGCTCCGCCTTTAATGGAGTCCAGAGGCAAAGCCT
>CAXTSD010000429.1:0-2160 GCA_964246775.1 uncultured Acetobacteraceae bacterium
CTCCGCGAGGCGCTGGCGCGGCCGGCGGCACTCGGCCGGGCGGCGCGGACGCGGGCCGAGCGCTACACCGTGAGCGCGATGGTGGACGCGACCCTCGCCGTGCATCGCGATGCGCAGCCGATGCTGGTCTGACGGCGGGGCCATCACGCCCGTATTCGAAGGTGGCCGATGCGCATCGTCTATGTCACCCACTCGCTGCTATCCTGCTGGAATCACGGCAACGCGCATTTCCTGCGCGGCGTGCTGAGCGCGTTGCAGCGTCGCGGCCACGACGTCCTGGTGCTCGAGCCGCCCGATGCCTGGTCGCTCGTCAACCTCCGCGCCGATGGCGGGCCGGCGGCGCTGGCGCCGTTCCACGCCGCCTATCCGACGCTCAGCGCCGAGGCGCTGGTCGCAGAGGAGCTGCCGCGCCTGCTCGATGGCGCGTCGCTGGTGCTGGTGCACGAATGGACCGAGCCGGCGATCGTCGCCGCGATCGGCAGGCTGCGCCGCGGGGCTCGGTTCCGTCTGCTGTTTCACGACACGCATCACCGCGCGGTGAGCGAGCCCGAGGCGATGCGCCGCTACGACCTGTCCGACTATGACGGCGTGCTCGCCTTCGGCGAGGCGCTGGCCGCGGTCTACCGGGGCTGGGGCTGGGTCGGGCGAGTGCACGTCTGGCACGAGGCGGCCGACGTCGCGGTATTCCACCCGCCGGCCGAACCCGAGCCGACGCGCGAGGGCGCGGTGTGGATCGGTAACTGGGGCGACGGCGAGCGCACCGCCGAGCTTGAGTCGTTTCTGTTCCGCCCGGCGCAGCAGGAGCACCTGGCGCTCGACGTCCACGGCGTGCGCTATCCGCAGCAGGCACAGGCGATGCTGGCGCAGTACGGCGCGCGCTATCGCGGCTGGCTCGCCAATGCGCGCGTGCCGGAGGTGTTTGCCCGCCACCTGTTCACCGTCCACGTGCCGCGCCGCCCGTATGCGACGCTGTTGCCCGGCATTCCGACGATACGCGTGTTCGAGGCGCTGGCCTGCGGCATCCCGCTGGTCTCGGCGCCGTGGTCGGACAGCGAGCACCTGTTCACCCCGGGCCTCGACTTCCTGACCGCGCCCGACCCTGACGCGATGCGCCGCCAGATGCGGGCGCTGGTCAACGACGCGTCGCTGCGAGCCAGTCTTGCCGAGCACGGCCGCGCCACCGTGCTGGCCCGGCATAGCTGCGACCATCGCGCCGACGAGCTGCTGGCGATTGCGCGTGGCCTCGGCTGCGGCTGCGAGGCCGCTGCCTCGTGAAGATCGCGTTCTACGGCTCGAGCCTGGTGTCGTCGTACTGGAACGGTGCGGCGACCTACTATCGCGGCCTGCTCTCGGCGATGGCGCGGCGCGGCCACGACATTACCTTCTACGAGCCGGACGCCTTCGATCGCCAGTCGCATCGCGACATCGCGCCGCCCGACTGGGCGCGCTCCGTCGTCTATCCGGCGACCGCAAGCGGGCTCGGCGCGGTGCTCGCCGAAGCCCGGCAGGCGGACGTGGTGATGAAGGCGAGCGGCGTCGGCGTGTTCGACGAGGAGCTGCTCGCCGGCAGCATCGCCAACGCCGCGGACCGGGCGGTGCGGGTGTTCATCGACGTCGACGCTCCGGCGACCCTCGCCGAGATGGCTGGCGATGCCGACCACCCGGTGCGTCGCGCCCTGCGCGATCTCGACCTCGTCTGCACCTATGGCGGCGGCCCGCCGGTCGTCGCCGCCTATCTGGGTTTCGGCGCCGCCGCCTGCGTGCCGATCTATAACGCGCTCGACCCGGCGAGCCACCATCCGGTGCCGCCTGATTCGCGCTTCGCCGCCGACCTCGTGCTGCTCGCCAACCGCCTGCCCGACCGCGAGCGGCGCGTCGAGGCGTTCTTTCTCGAACCCGCCAGATTCTGCCCGGAACGGCGCTTCCTGCTCGGCGGCAATGGCTGGCACGACAAGCCGATGAGCGCCAACATCCGCCGGCTCGGCCACGTGCCGACCGCCGACCACAATGCGCTGAACTGCTCCGCCCTCGCCGTGCTGAACGTCGCGCGCGACAGCATGGCGGCGGTCGGGTTCTCGCCGGCGACGCGGGTGTTCGAGGCGGGGGGGGGGGGGGGGGGGGGGGGGGGGGGGGCGGGGGGGGGGGGGGCGGGGGGGGGGG
>CAXTSD010000430.1:0-2153 GCA_964246775.1 uncultured Acetobacteraceae bacterium
CAGCCCGCATTGGCCGCTGAGGCACAGCCAGGACAGCTCGATCACCCCCGCCGTGTCGAGGAACAGCCCGGCCAGGAACACCGCCAGGGCGACCAGCAGCACCACGCGGCGCATCACCATCCTGCCTTCCACGCGATCCCCGATCGTGCGGACAGTACACGCCCGCGCCGCCCCCCGCTGCAAGTTCGCCCTGCAAATTCGCGCCGCAAGTTCGCGTTGCAGGTTCCTGCGCGCAAGCCGTGACAGCGCCGCCGCCTGCGGTAACTATGGCGGCGATGGACATCCCCCTCCCGAGCGCCGCCGAACCGGCCGACCCCGGCTTCGGCGTCCCGCCGCCGTTCACCCTGGTCATGCCGAAGGCGGCCGGCGTGCCGCTGGTCTTCGCCTCGCCGCATTCGGGGCGTCGCTACAGCGCCGACTTCCTGGCCGCGGCCCGGCTCGACGCGCAGGCGCTGCGCCGCAGCGAGGACAGCCATGTCGAGGCGCTGTTCGCCGCCGCCCCCGGCCACGGCGCGCCGCTTCTCGCCGCCACCTTCCCGCGCGCCTATTGCGACGTGAACCGTGAGGCCTGGGAGCTCGATCCGGCGATGTTCGAGGGCAGCCTGCCGCCCTGGGTGAACACCACCAGCCCGCGCGTCGAGGCCGGGCTCGGCACCATCGCCCGCGTCGTCGCCACTGGCGAGGCGATCTACCGCGACAAGCTGCGCTTCGCCGACGCCGAGAGGCGCATACGCGAGCTCTGGCAGCCGTATCACGATACGCTCAGCCGGCTGATCTGGGACGCGCGGCGCCGGCACGGCGCCTGCCTGCTGGTCGATTGCCACTCGATGCCGGCGCACGCCGTCGAGGAGCGGCACGCGCCGCCGGACATCGTGCTCGGCGACGCGCACGGCACCGCCTGCGGGCCCGCCGTCATCCGCATGGTGGAGCGTTCGCTGCTCGAGCGCGGCTACTCGGTGCGCCGCAACAACCCCTACGCCGGCGGCTACGTCACCCGCTACTACGGCAAGCCGCGCGAGGGCATCCACGTGCTGCAGATCGAGCTCGCCCGCGGCCTCTACATGGACGAGCTGACCAATGAGAGAAGCGCCGGCTTCGAGAAGCTGCGCCAGCATCTGACGGCGCTGATCGCCGAGCTCGCCGCCGCCACCCCCGACCTGCTCGGGCTGGCTTGATGATCGGCTCTCGGCCCACGCCAGGAAGACAGGCGCCGAGAAGACTGGCAAAAAAAATGGCGGTGCCTTGCGACACCGCCAAGTTTAGGGAGGAAACGTCCAAGATGCGGGATGCCTCAGCACCCCACATCCACATACTAGGCCGATGGCGGGCCGGCCGGCAAGCAAAATGTTGCATCGCAGCATCCACTCACGCGCACGTGTTGTCGGCAGCGGTCTCGGCTATCCGCGCGCGCCCCGCATGACCGTCGAGACGTGCCCGGATCAGCCAACGGCCGCGCGTCGCGCCCGCCTGATCGCCGAAATCGAGTCGGCGATCCCGACGTTTCGCAACGAAGCGGCGCGCTGCGACGCCGAGCCGGCGTTCCCGACCGCCGCGATCGCCACCTTGCGCGCCGCCGGCGCCCTGCTCGCGCCGCTGCCGCTAGCCGATGGCGGCCTCGGTTTCGGCACCGAGCCGGACGGCGCCGCGGGGTTGCTCGGCCTGCTCGGCGCCATCGGCCGCGGCAGCATCGCCGTCGGCCGCATCTACGAGGGCCACGTCAACGCGCTCAAGCTGGTGGCCTGCTACGGCGGCGTTTCGCAACGCGCCGCCGCCGCCCGCGACGCCGCGGACGGCCCCCTGTTCGCCATCTGGAACACCGAGCGTCCGCCCGGCCTGCGCCGCGCCCCCGGCTCGACGGCGGCAAGGTGTTCTGCTCCGCCGCCGGCCACGCGACCCGCCCGCTGGTCACCGCGAGCCTCGCCGACGGCGGCCAGCAGATGCTGCTGCTGCGCCTTGCCCCTGGCGAGTGCGTGGTCGCCAACGCCTCCACCCGCCTGCAGGGCGTGCGCGCCGCGCTCACCGCGACGATGGATTTTTCCGGCAGGCCAGCAGCCGCCGAGGCGCTGATCGGCGCGCCGGGAGACTACCTGCGCCAGCCGGAGTTTTCCGCCGGCGCCTGGCGCGGCTCCGCCGTGGCGCTCGGCGGCCTCGAC
>CAXTSD010000431.1:0-2151 GCA_964246775.1 uncultured Acetobacteraceae bacterium
GCCGGCAGCGGGGCGAGCAGCACCAGATCCTCGCCGTCGAGGCTCGCGAGCCCGTCCTGCCGGCTGGCGGCGCTCACACCCAGCAGATGCAGCGCGCCGATGCGCCAGGGATGCGCGTCGCCGCCGTCGCCGCTGACCTCGCGCAGCCGGGCGCTGCCGATGGTCAGGATCGGCGCCTTGTCGCGGCTCAGCACGAGGCCGTCGATCTCGACCGTGCGGGTGAGCGGGCTGTAGCGCGAGCTGTCGTAATGCGCCGTGAGGCCAGGCGGCAGGGCGGCGATCGCGGCGTTGATCTCCGAGCGCGCCTCGTGCTGGCCGTAGAGGAACACCGCGCCGTAGACGAGGGCTGCGGCCAGCACGGCGGCGCCGACACCGGTGATCACGCATCCGTTCCTCGTCATCCGCACTCCTGCCTGCCGGACGCGACGCGAGACTTCCGCGCCGGGCGCGGATATCCTACTGATCCGCCATGGATACCGCCACACCTACCGGCCAGTCAGATCGGGGCGAGGCCGCCGGGTCCGGCGCGCTGATCGACGAGGCGGCGCCGCGCGCGGCGCGGCTCGCCCGGCGCACCGGCGAGACCGAGGTTGCCGTCGCACTCGATCTGGACGGCAGCGGGCGCACCGCGATTGCCACCGGCATCGGCTTTCTCGACCACATGCTGGTGGCGTTCGGCCGGCACGCCATGCTCGACCTCGAGATACGCGCTGCCGGCGACCTGCATGTCGACTACCACCACACCGCCGAGGATGTCGGCATCGTGCTCGGGCAGGCGGTGGCGACGGCGCTCGGCGAGCGGCGCGGCATACGGCGCTATGGTCACGCGGTGGCGCCGATGGACGAGGCGCTGATCGAGGCGGCGATCGACATCTCGGGGCGCGGCTTTCTCGCCTTTCACGCCGCCTTTCCGCGCGACAAGATCGGCGAGATGGATACCGAGCTGTTCGAGGAGTTCTTCCGCGCCTTCGCCACCAACGCGAAGCTCACCTTGCACGTGACGCAGCGGGCGGGCTCGAACGCGCATCACATCGCCGAGGGCTGCTTCAAGTCGGTCGCCCGGGCGCTGCGCCAGGCGGTCGAGGCCGATCCGCGCGCGGCCGGCGTTGTCCCGTCGACGAAGGGGTCGCTTTAGGATGACCGCGGGGTTGGGATGAGCCAAGCACGTACCGATTTCAACGATCCGGCCGCCGCCGAGCGGTGGGAGCGCATCATCAAGATCGAAAACCTGCAGGCGGACAAGGCCCTCAAGCTGGCCCAGGCCCGTTACATTCCCTGGCAGGTGTGGAGCGCCGGCGCGACAGCCGGCGGCGCCGTCGTCGCCGCGCTTATCGCGCTTGGGCACTGGCTGTGACTAGCGCATTGTTTTCGTGGCCTGCTCATCCCAGAAGTTCGAAGGCGAACTTCTGGGGCAGGACACCAGCCGAGATCATCACCAGAGGCACGCTGTAGCCGTGTCGGCGTTGCGCGTGTTCACCGTGCACCGGCAGGACGCGGCGGAGCCGGTGCTGGTGCGCGAGGGGTTCTCCTGGCCGGCGCTGTTCTTCGGCTGGGTCTGGCTGCTCGCGCATGGCGCGCTGCTCGCCGCCCTCGTGCTGCTCGCCGCCTGGATACTCGTCGCGCAGATCGCGTCGCCGTCGCTGCGGCTGCCGGTGATCGTCGGGCTGGTGCTGGCGCAGGGCGTGTTCGGCCTTGATCTGTGGCGGCTGAGCCTCGGCTGGCGCGGCTGGCGGCAGGACGGCGTGGTGGCGGCGCTGGATACCGCCAGCGCCCGGCTGCGCCTCGCCGACGCCTCGCTTGCGCCGCCAGACCTGCGGCCAGACCTGCGGCCAGGCGGTTGAGGCGAGGCGCTTGAGGATCGTCGTCGTCGATTACGGCAGCGGCAACCTGGCCTCCGCGTCGCGCGCGCTCGCTCTGGCGGCCGAGCGCGCCGGCATCGCGGCGAGCGTGTCGGTGAGCGACGATCCGGAGCAGGTCGCGCAGGCCGACCGGCTGGTGCTGCCCGGTCAGGGCGCGTTCGCCGACTGCGCGCGCGGCCTCGCCGCCATTCCCGGCCTCAGGCGCGCGATCGAGGCGGCGGTCGCCGGCGGCGCGCCCTGACGAGGCATATGCGGGGGCCGGCAGCGGGTGGGCGCGCGCGGGCGCGGGCCC
>CAXTSD010000432.1:0-2148 GCA_964246775.1 uncultured Acetobacteraceae bacterium
GCGAACGCGGCGTCGTCGAACAGCCGCAGCACGACGTCGGCGAGGTCGGCCGCGGCGCAGCGCTCCTGCAGCAGTTCCGGCACCACTTCGCGGCCGGCGAGCAGGTTCACCATCGCCACGTGCGGCACCCGGATCAGCCGGCGCGCCATCGCCGCGGTGAGCGGATGCACCCGGTACGTCACCGCCATCGGCACGCCGGCGAGCGCCAGCTCCAGCGTCGAGGTGCCGGACTTGGTGAGCGCCGCGCCGGCGGCGGCATAGGCGTCGTGCTTGTCGGCCAGATCGCTCACCAGCAGCGGACGCGTGGTCCACCCCGCCGTCGCTTGCGCCACCGTCTCGGCCACCGCCGGCGCGGCCGGGATGACCGGCACCAGCCCCGGCAGGCGAGGGGCGAGCAGCGCCAGCGTGCGGCCGAACACCGGCAGCAGGCGCGGCACTTCGCTCCTGCGGCTGCCCGGCATCAGCACCAGCACGCGGGCGTCCGGCGCCAGTCGGTGCCGCTCGCGGAACCGCGACGCGTCGCCCTCGTCTGCCCCGGATTGCAGCACCGGATGGCCGACGAACCGCGCCGGCAGGCCGTGCCCAGCAAAATACTCCGCCTCGAACGGCAGCAGGCAGAGCAGCCGTTCCCACAGCCCCGGAAACCGCCGCACCCGCTGCTCCCGCCACGCCCAGACCTGTGGCGCCACGTAGTGCACCCGCTTGATGCCGAGGCGGCCGACACGGGCGAGCAGGCGCAGCGCGAAACCAGGGCTGTCGATCGTCACCACCACGTCCGGTCGGCGCCGCTCGATGTCGGCGACGCACTCGGCGAGCCGCCGGCGCAGCGGCAGCAGACGCGGTAGCACCTCGACGAAGCCCATGACCGCGAGCTCGCGCATCGGAAACAGCGACGGCAAGCCGAGCGCTTCCATGCGCGGGCCGCCGACGCCGGCGAAGGCGAGGTCCGGCCGCAGCGCGCGGAGCGAGCCGATCAGCCGCGCCCCCAGCACGTCGCCGCTGGCCTCGCCGGCCAGCATCCAGATCAGCGTCATGCGGGACAGGCCAGGATGCCGGACTGTGCTCAGACCCCGTACAGTTCGCCCGGGCTGACCCGAGCCGCGGCGATCTCGACCAGCCCCCCGTGCCGCGCCGCGCGGTAGAAGCACGACCGGTGCCCGGTGTGGCAGGCGACGCCGTGCTGGTCGACCAGCAGCAGCACCGCGTCGCCATCGCAATCGACACGCAGCTCGACCAGGCGCTGCACCTGGCCGGAGCGTTCGCCCTTGCGCCACAGCGCCTGCCGGCTGCGGCTCCAATAGCAAACGCGGCCGGTGGCGAGGGTCTCGGCGACGGCGTCGCGGTTCATCGAGGCGAGCATCAACACCTCGCCGGTGTCGTGCTGCTGGGCGATGGCGGGTATCAGCCCCGCGCCGTCGAAGGCGATCTGATCCAGCGGGCTCTCGGTCATCGCAGTCCTGGGAGTTGATGGAGCGGGTCTCGGCTGAGCGTTTCGCATGGCTCGCCGCTGTTCTGAAGCCCCATGTTGCGGTGCATCAGAGCGAACGGAGCGTTTCTCGGTCATGACGGCGCGTCGGATACGGCAGGTCAGGCGGCGGATCAGGGTGGCACGGGTGGTGACGTCGTGGAACGGCTTCGTCGCAGCTTTGCTGCTCTCGGTGCTGGCGACCGCGGTGCTGCTCGCCGGCATCAGCCCGAGCCTGCCGGTGCTGGCCGGGCTCTACGCAACGCCGCTGGCGATCATGGTGGCGGCAGCGCTCGGCCACCAGGCGGCCAACCCGCGCCACGCGCCGGCCAGGGCGCGGGCGGGCCGACAGCGGCGTTGACGCGACCAAGACAAGGCAAGCGGCAAGAGCCTCTCGCCTTGGGACGACTGCGCTTCGCCTGATCGCCTCAGGTCAGGTCGCCCGCCTCGCCGAGTGAGCGACGCAGTCGGCCCTCCTCGAAATCGAATTCCTCCTCGATCGCCTGCAGCGCCTCGCCATCCAGCATCCGCGCCCGATCGAGCACGGCGCGGCGTGCGGCGTGCGCGGCTTCGAGCTCGAGGCCGAGCCGGGCCAGCCGGCGGCGTGCGGCAAGCCCCTCGCCTTGCTCGAGGCGGTGCGCGGCGGCGGCGCGGGCGCGATACTCGTGCAGCATCGGCTCATC
>CAXTSD010000433.1:0-2144 GCA_964246775.1 uncultured Acetobacteraceae bacterium
TCGCCGCCCCAGGCGGCCCGGGCGAGTTTCAGCCGGCTGGCGAGCGCCGCGCTGGCGCCGCGCGCGAGGCTTACCGCCTCGTCGGCAAATTCGGGGTCATCGATGAGCTCGAGCGCGTTGCCGATCGCGCCGGCCGGCGAGCTGAGATCATGGCACAGCCGCGACGCGATCGCCTCGGCGAGCCGTAAGGCGCGGGTGGCGTCGGCGGCGACGGGAACGGGGAGGTGTTCGTCGTGTTGCATCGATCAGTGCAAAGGTCGACGCAATGTTTGAGATGCGCCACCCCCGGGCGGTTGAAAAATCCCACAGATGACTCAATCCGAACGGGCGGAATTCGAGCCTGGCCAGCGCGTGCTGCACCCCGGCCAGCCGGATTGGGGCGTCGGGCAGGTGCAGTCGGTCGTCGGCAGCCGGGTCACGGTGAATTTCGAGCACGCCGGCAAGGTGCTGGTCGAGCTCAGCCGGGTGTCGCTGGTCGCGGTTGACGGCGATGGCGACGGACACCGGTGACGGCGGGGCCTGATCACGCGGAGGGGAGGCGGCCTCGCGCCGCCTCGCGTGCTGTCGTAAGGTGACGCGTCGAGCTTGCGGCGTCGGCGGCATGCAGCAACATCAGGCGGCAGTGAGTTGCCGCGACAGGAGTATGCCTGAGCCAGATGTTCGATCCGTTCGGCCGCGCCATCACCTATCTGCGGGTCTCGGTCACCGACCGCTGCGACCTTCGCTGCGTCTACTGCATGGCGGAAGACATGACGTTCCTGCCCAAGCCGCAGATCCTGTCGCTTGAGGAGCTGGAGCGCATCTGCGCCGCCTTCATCCGGCTCGGCACCCGCAAGATACGCGTCACCGGCGGCGAGCCGCTGGTGCGGCGCGACGTGATGTCGCTGTTCCGCTCGCTTGGCGGGCGCATCGGCGCGCCTGGCGAGGCCGGCCGTCTTGACGAATTGACGCTGACAACCAACGGCACCCAGCTCAGCCGGCACGCCGAGGCGCTCCGCGCCAGCGGCGTGCGCCGGGTCAATGTCAGCCTCGACACCCTCGACCCGGCGGCCTTCACCGCCATCACCCGCCGGGGCAGGCTCGACCGCACGATCGAGGGCATCATGGCGGCCAAGTCGGCCGGGCTCGCGATCAAGATCAACGCCGTCGCCTTGCGCGACCTGAACGAGGACCAGTTCGACGACATGCTCGCCTGGTGCGGGCGGCACGGCTTTGACCTCTGCCTGATCGAGACGATGCCGATGGGCGACATCGACGGTGACCGCACCGATCAATACTTGCCGCTCTCTGTGGTGCGCGCCCGCCTCGGCCGCCGCTGGACGCTGAGCGAGACCGGCTATCGGACCGGCGGGCCGGCGCGCTACTTCGACGTCAAGGAGACCGGCGCCCGGCTCGGCTTCATCACGCCGATGACGCATAATTTCTGTGAAAGCTGCAACCGGGTGCGCCTGACCTGCACCGGCACGCTATTCCTCTGCCTTGGCCAGGACGACGCCGCCGATCTGCGTTCGGTGCTGCGCGGCGGCGCCTCCGAGGGCGAACTCGACGCGGCGATACGCGAGGCGATGGCGCGCAAGCCGAAAGGCCACGACTTCATCATCGATCGCCGGCGGACAGGGCCCGCGGTCGGACGGCACATGAGCGTCACCGGGGGCTGACGGCCGAGACTCCCTAGTTGCCCGGCTCGCCAGGAGTGCGGACGAAGCCGTCGCGGTTCGGCATCCGCACCGCCGGCACTGATTGCGCGTCCAGCACGGCGTCCGGACCGACGATGCCGTTGAGCGACAGCACGTAGGCGGTCAGCGCATAGACCTGATCCGGCGACAGCGACTGCGCGTTGCCGAGCGGCATTGCGCGATGGATGTAGTGGTATAGCGTCGTTGCGTACGGCCAGTAGCTGCCGACCGTCTTCACGGGTTTTGGCGATGCCAGCGAGCCGATGCCGCCGGCGAGTTTCGGCACCGGCGCGCCGTCGCCGCCGTCGCCTTTGGCGCCGTGGCAGGCGGCGCAACTGCCGGCGAAGATCGCCGCACCCTGGGCTGCGCTCCCCTGTCCGGCCGGCAGCCCGGCGCCGTCCGGCGCGACGTCGATATTCCAGGCGGCGGTCTCGGCCTGGCTCGGGGGCGGCCGAGCCCGTGCAGTTG
>CAXTSD010000434.1:0-2119 GCA_964246775.1 uncultured Acetobacteraceae bacterium
CGAGGCGCGGCCGGACGTGCGGGGGTCCCCGGCGCCGCCCGCGCTCGCCGGGGACGGCCGGCTCGGCGCCGCCGGCGGCCGGGTGCTCACCGTCTGCGCCACCGGGCCAGACCTCGGCGCGGCGCGCGACGCCGCCTATGCGGGCGTCGCCGCCCTGGGATGGGCGGAGGGCACCTACCGGCGCGACATCGGCATGCGAGCTCTGTCCCGGGTCTGATGACGACGGTTTCGGAGGCTGCAGGATGAGCACACCGGTAAGGTCAGGGCGCATTGGCGTACCGGCGCTGCGGGCGATGAAGGGGCAGGCCAAGCAGGTCTGGCTGACCGCCTACACGACGCAGGTCGCCGGCGCGCTCGACCGCCACTGCGACGCGATGCTGGTCGGCGATTCGCTCGGCATGGTGCTCTACGGCATGGACAGCACGCTCGCGGTCACTCTCGAGATGATGATCGCGCATGGCCGCGCGGTGGTGCGCGGCTCGTCGCACGCCTGCATCGTCGTCGACCTGCCGTTCGGCGCCTATCAGGAGAGCCCCGAGCAGGCGTTCCGCAATGCCGCCCGGGTGCTCGCCGAGACCGGTGCGAGCGCCGTCAAGCTCGAGGGCGGCCGCGAGATGGCGGCCACGATCGGCTTTCTCGCCGCGCGCGGCGTGCCGGTGTGCGGCCATGTCGGGCTGATGCCGCAGCAGATCAACGTCGCCGGCGGCTTCCGCGCCACCGGTCGCAGCGAGGACGAGGCCGCCCGCGTCGCTGCCGATGCCCGCGCCGTCAGCGAGGCGGGGGCGTTCGCCGTCGTCGTCGAAGGCACGCTCGAGCCGGTCGCCGCCGCCATCACCCGCGACATCGCCGCACCGACCATCGGCATCGGCGCGTCGGCGGCCTGCGACGGGCAGGTGCTGGTGAGCGACGACATGTTCGGGCTGTTCGGCGACTTCACGCCGCGCTTCGTCAAGCGCTACGCCGACGTGCGCGGGGTGATCTCGGGGGCGGCGGCGGCGTATGCCGAGGAGGTGCGCTCAGGGACGTTTCCCGGGTCGGAACATGTGTTCAGGGCCAGGAAGTGATCAGGCCAGGCACGATCGGGCGAGGCCGCCGCGGCTCACAAATGCGAGAAACGTCCGGGTGCCGCTCAACTTCCTGACCGCTGCTCGCTTCCTGTGCCGATCGCGCCGCATCGAGGGGAGCAGGCCATGGGCGACAGCAAGCGCGTGTTCGACGTCGCCGTGCTGCCGGGGGACGGCATCGGCCGCGAGGTGATGCCGCCGGCGCTCGAGGTGCTGGAAGCGGTCGGCGATCGCTACGGCTTCGGGTTCAGCTGGACCGAGCACGACTGGAGCTGCGATCGGTTCCTCAAAACCGGCGCGATGATGCCGGAAGACGGGGTGGCGCAGGTCCGGCACAAGGACGCGATACTGCTTGGCGCGGTGGGCGCGCCGGGAGTGCCCGACCACGTCTCGCTGTGGGGCATGCTGATCCCGCTGCGGCGTGACCTGAAGCAATACGCATCCATCCGTCCGGTGCGGCTGCTCAAGGGCGTGACCTCGCCGCTTGCCAACCGCACGCCGGACGAGATCGACATGCTGGTGGTGCGCGAGAACAACGAGGGCGAGTATTCCAAGGTCGGCGGCCGGATCTACGAAGGCACCGAGGACGAGGTCGCGCTGCAGGAGGCGATCTTTACCCGCCGCGGCGTCGACCGCATACTGCGCTTCGCTTTCGAGCAGGCCCGCCGCCGTCCGAAGAAGCACCTGACGTCGGCGACCAAATCCAACGGCATCTTCCATTCCATGCCGTTCTGGGACGAGCGCTTCGCCGCCCTTTCCGCCGAATACCCCGACATCGAGACCGACAAATACCACATCGACATACTGACCGCGCAATTCGTCGCCCATCCGGACCGCTTTGACGTGGTGGTCGGCTCCAACCTGTTCGGCGACATACTGACCGACCTCGGTCCGGCGATCGCCGGCTCGCTCGGGCTCGCGCCGTCGGCGAACCTAAATCCCGAAGGCGACTACCCGTCGATGTTCGAGCCGGTGCACGGCTCGGCGCCGGACATCTACGGCCGCGGCATCGCCAACCCGATCGCGCAGATCTGGTCGGGCGCGATGATGCTCGA
>CAXTSD010000435.1:0-2119 GCA_964246775.1 uncultured Acetobacteraceae bacterium
CACCCGCCCTAGCGGCGCGTCCGAGGTGAGGCGCGCCCAGGCGCTCGCCGCGGTGCGGTCGAAATACGTCTCAAGCTCGCCGCGACGCCGCGTGTAGGCATCACGCGAGGCGAGCAGGACGGCGGTCATTCGAACCCCAGCAGGTCGAAGATGTCGCGGTCCTTCATCGCCCTGGCGGCGAGCGGTGCCACGCCTTCGAGCAGCGAGGCGGCGAGGCGCGTATACTCCGCCTGCACCGCCTCGATCTGAGGCGTCGGTTCCATTTCGAACAGCGTCGCCTTTTTCAGCCGCGAGCGCCGGATCGCGTCGAGATCAGGCAGGTGCGCGAGCGTGCGCAAGCCGGCGGCTTCGTTGTAGCGGTCGATCTGGTCGGTCGCGGCGGAGCGATTGACGATCACGCCGCCGAGCCGCACGTCGTAATTGCGCGCCTTCGCCTCGATCGCGGCGACGATGCGGTTCATCGCGAAGATGCTGTCGAAATCGTTGGCGGCGACGATCAGCGCGAGGTCGGCGAATTGCAGCGGCGCCGCGAAACCGCCGCACACCACGTCGCCCAGCACGTCGAAGATCACGACGTCGGTGTCCTCGAGCAGATGGTGCTCACGCAGCAGCTTGACCGTCTGCCCGACGACGTAGCCGCCGCAGCCGGTGCCGGCCGGCGGGCCGCCCGCCTCGACGCACATCACGCCGCCGGTGCCCTCGACGACGAAATCCTCCACCCGCAACTCCTCGGGGTGGAAGTCGACCGCCTCGAGCACGTCGATCACCGTCGGGATCAGGCGCTTGGTCAGGGTGAACGTGCTGTCGTGCTTCGGATCGCAGCCGATCTGCAGCACCCGCTGGCCCTGGCGCGCAAACGCGAGCGACAAATTCGACGAGGTCGTGCTCTTGCCGATGCCGCCCTTGCCGTAGATGGCAAACACGCGAGCGCCGCCGGCGCGTTTCGGGGTGTCGAGCCGCACCTGCACGCTGCCTTCGCCGTCGCCCGTCGTGCTGCAGCCGCCGCAGCCGCTGGCCAGACGCAGCTTCTCCGGCTTCGTGTCGATCGTCATGCGGCAACTCCCATGTCGGCGGCTGGCGCGATGCCTTCCAGCCGGTCCTCGATCGCCTCGCCCGCCGCGCGCAACCGCTCCAGCATCGCCGCATCCGGCGACCAGTAGCGCCGCTCGCCGGCCTCGATCAGCCGGTTCGCGATCTTCGCCGACGCCGTCGGGTTGAGTGCCGCGAGCCGCTCGCGCATGCCGGGCTCGAGCACGAAGGTCTCGCTGAGCTGCTGGTAGATCCAGGGTGCGACGTCGCCTGTCGTCGCCGACCAGCCGAGCGTGTTGGTGACGTGCGCCTCGATCTGGCGCACGCCCTCGTAGCCGTGCGCGAGCAGCGCCTCGTACCATTTCGGGTTGAGCGCGCGGGTGCGCGTCTCGAGGCTCACCTGCTCGGCGAGCGAACGCACGACGCCGTCGCCGCGCGTCTGGTCGCCGATATAGACGCCTGCCTTGCCGCCGCTGCCGGTCTTGACCCGCGCCTGGCGCACCGCCCGCGCGATGCCGCCCAGCGTGTCGAAATAGTGATCGACCGTGGTCACGCCCAATTCCACGGAGTCAAGATTCTGGTAGGCGACGTCGACATGCGCGAGCAGATCGGAGAGGACGCCGTCCTGCCGCCCGGCGCGGCCGTCGACGCCGTAGGCGAACCCCTTGCGACGCAGATACGCCTCGGCAAGCTCGTCCTCGTCGTTCCAGCCGCCCTGGTCGATCAGCATGTTGACGTTGGCGCCGTAGGCGTCCTCGGCGTTGCCGAATACCCGCAGCGAGGCCTGCCGCATGTCGCAGCCATGCGTGTTGGCAAAAGCGAGCGCGTGGGCGCGCACGAAATTGCGGTCCGCCGGCTCGTCGGCGGTCGCCGCGAGATACGCCGCCTCGGCGAGCAGACGCACCTGCAGCGGCAGCAGATCGCGAAAGATGCCAGACAGCGTCACCATCACGTCGATGCGCGGCCGGCCGAGCCGCGCGAGCGGCACCAGTGCGGCGCCGGCAAGCCGGCCGTAGCCGTCGTGCCGCGGCTCGGCGCCGAGCAGCCACAGCGCCTGCGCGATCGGGCCGCCCTCGGTCTTGAGGTTGTC
>CAXTSD010000436.1:0-2117 GCA_964246775.1 uncultured Acetobacteraceae bacterium
GCGGCGGGTGGTGTGCGGCCTGACGCTTGACGTGGCGGTGGGCGGGGACTAGGGCGCAAGCGAGGCCCGGGGCGGCGCCGAGGCGGCGGCGCCGGCCTCTGCCGATCGGCTGTGGGAGCAGCCGCATCCGGGCGAGCTGACGCTGCTGATCGCCACCGAAAGCCGCGGCCGGCAGGGCTTTCAGAGCGTCGCCGCCGATCTGCGCGTGCTCTACCGGGTTGGCCTCAGCGACGGCGCGGCGCTGGCCTACGCCTATGCCTCAGCCGATCCGCCGGCCCTGGTGCGGGCGGAGGCGGGCGCGGTCGCTGCCGCCTATTTCGCCGGGCGAACGCTGCCCGACGCGCTCGGCGAGAACCGCGAGGCGATGGCGGAGCAGTTGCGCGCCGCCGTGCAGTCGGGGCTTGATCGCCAAGCGAGCGGGCTCGAGGTGCTGGCGGTGATCGTCGAGGCGATCCATCCGCCGGCGGGCGCGGCCGACGCCTATCATGCCGTGCGCGCCGCCGAGATTACCGCCAACGCCTCGATCTTCGCCGAGCAGGGGCGGGCGATCGCCGTGCGCGCCCAGTCGCGCCAGTATGCGGAGGGGCAGTCGGCGAACGCGGTCGCATTGCGGGCGGAGACCGTGGCCGGTGCGCGGGTGGCGCTCACGCGCTTCAACGCGGACCGGCAGGCAAGCGCGGTCGGCGGGCCCGCCTTCCTCGCCGAGCGCTACTTCGCCGACCTCACGGCGGCGCTGGCCAGGACGCCGATCACCATCGTCGACAGCCGGCTCGAGGCGGCCGGCGCACCGGTGCTGGACCTGCGCTCGCTTGCCGGCGCCGCGTCGGCGACGACGGACGGGGAGTAGGTCATGGACCAGCCGCACGATCATGGCCCGCACGACCACGACGGGCACGGGCATGGCGGGCACGGGCATGGCCACGGGCTGTTCGGCCACCACCATCACCACGCCGGCGGCGCCGCGCCGGAGCCAGGCTGGCGCCGCGCCGTAAGGCTCGCCTTCGCGTTGCTGGTCGTCGTCGTCGCCGGGCTCGCCGCGTCGGCGGTGATGGTGAGCGCCGGGCAGGCGGTGGTGGTGACGCGGCTCGGCGACCCGGTGCGCGTGCTGACCGCGCCGGGCCTCGCCTGGAAATTGCCGCCGCCGCTCGAGACCGTGATCCCGGTCGATCTGCGGCTGCGCACCACCGGCTCCGGCCTGCAGGACGTCGGCACGCGCGACGGGCTGCGCATCCTGATCCAGGCCTACGCCGCCTGGCAGGTCGGCGACGATCCAGGCGACATACGCCAGTTCGTCCGCGCCGTGCGCAACGATCCCGACGAGGCGGCGCGCCAGTTGCGCTCCTTTATCGGCTCGGCGCTGCAGGTGACCGCCAGCAGCTTCGCCCTCGCCGACCTCGTCGACACCGACCCGGGGAGGATCCGGCTCGACGCCTTCCGCGCCGGGCTGAAATCGGCGCTCGCCGCGCAGATGCGTCGCAACTACGGCATCACCGTGCAGAGCGTCGGGCTCGAGCAGCTCAGCCTGCCGGAAGCGACGCTGGCCGCGACGGTGTCGCGCATGCGCACCGAGCGCGAGACGGTGGCGGCCGAGCGCACCGCCGAGGGCTTGCGCGCCGCCGCGGCGATCCGCTCCGACGCGGCACGCGACAGCCGCATCGAGGTCGCCGAGGCCGAGACCGCGGCCGCCGACATCGAGGCCGCCTCGCGTCGTGAGGCGGCGGCGATCGAGGCGCGCGCCTATGCCGCCGACCCCCAGCTCTACATGACGCTGCGCAGCCTCGACACGCTCGCCGCGGTGATCGGGCCGAACGCAAGGCTGGTGCTGCGCACCGATGCCGCGCCCTTCACCGCGCTGATCGAGGCGCCGAAGCTGCTGCCGGCCGCCCCACTCGCGCCGCCGCCGGCCGCGCGGCCTGCCGCCCCGGCCGGGATCGCCGCACGGTGAGCCTGTCGCTTCCGGCGCCCGAGGTGCAGCCGTTGCAGCCGCCGCATGTCGGCGAGCGCCCCGAGGCGGCGGCGCCGAACGGGCCGGTCGTGCAGTCGCTGCGCATCGGCTTTCGGGTGCTGCAGCTCGGCACCCTGCTGCTGTTCCTCGCCTGGTTGATCGGCAACGTGCG
>CAXTSD010000437.1:0-2107 GCA_964246775.1 uncultured Acetobacteraceae bacterium
ACTGTAAATCCGCTGGCGCACGCCTACGTTGGTTCGAATCCAACCCCCTCCACCAGCCATGGGCGCGACCAATCAGCGGCGGCGACAGCGAGCCACCGTCATTCGCCTGATATCGGGGACGTGGCGCATGCGTGATCAGCGCGGCGGAGCGGCGGACGCCCGGTGAGCCGCACCCTGCTCGCCGGCTGCCGGGTGCTGATCGACGGCCGGATCGTCGCCGGTCACGCCGTGCTGCTCGATGGGTCGCGCATCGCCGCGGTGCTGCCGGTTGAGGCCAGCGTCGGCGACGCGACGCGGCTCGAGTTGCCGCAGCAGGCGCTGCTCGCGCCGGGCTTCATCGACGTGCAGGTCAACGGCGGCGGTGGCGTGCAGTTCAATGACGACCCCAGCGCCGCCGCTATCCGCGCCATCGCCTCGGCGCATCGCCGGTTCGGCACCACCGGCCTGCTGCCGACGTTGATCACCGACGACCCGGCCTTGACGCCCCGCGCCGTCGCCGCGGTGGCCGAGCTGCAGGGCGCGCCGGCGGAAGGCGTGCTCGGGCTGCATCTCGAAGGTCCGTTCATCAACCCATCGCGCCCTGGCGTGCACGCGCCGCGCTACATACGGGCGCCGCTCGCGGCCGATCTCGCGCTGCTCGCGGATGCGGCGCGTCGGCTCCGCCCGGGACGGCTGCTGGTGACGCTGGCGCCCGAGATGCTCGAGGCGGCGGCGCTCGCCGCCCTGGTTTCGGCCGGGGTCGTGCTGTCGGCCGGGCACAGCGTTGCGAGCTTCGAGCAGGCGCGAGCAGGCTTTGCCGCCGGCGTCAGCGGCGTCACCCACCTGTTCAACGCCATGCCCGGTCCGGCCGGCCGAGCCCCTGGCCTCGCCACCGCGGCGCTGCTCGACACGGCGGTCCATGCCGGACTGATCGCCGATTTCGTGCATGTCCACCCGGCGCTGCTTCAACTGGCGCTCGCCTCCCCCGCCGGGCCGCGACTGCTGCTGGTCACCGACGCGATGGCCCCCGCCGGCACGACGCTTGACCGATTCACGCTGAACGGGCGAACGATCCGCCGCGCCGCCGGCCGGCTCGAAACCGCCGACGGCACCCTTGCCGGCGCCGACACCACGATGATCGCCTGCGTCCGCAACGCCGCGTTCGGCCTCGGTCTCGGGCTCGAGCGGGCGATCGCCATGGCCTCGAGCGTGCCCGCCGGATGGCTCGGCTTGCAGGATCGGCTCGGCCGCATCGCCGCGGGGCTGCAGGCCGACCTTGTGCTGCTGTCGTCCGCGGCCAACGTCATCGGCACCTGGCGCGCCGGCCTGTATGAAGATGCCGATTGACCAAGGAGGTGCTGGTGGCGGACGCCGACGCGAGCCTGCTCGACGACGCGGACGCGGTCGCCCGCTTCGCCGGGTTCGTCGCGACCCTAGGCCGCGGTCCTGGCCGCTCGCGGGCGCTCACGCGCGACGAGGCGCGCGAGGCGCTGGGGCTGGTGCTGGCGCGGCGTGTCGACCCGATGCAGGTCGGCGCGTTTCTGATGCTGCTGCGCTACCGCGGCGAGGACGCCGACGAGGTCGCCGGGCTGGTCGAGGCGGCGCGTGCGCAAATCCGCCTCGACATTCCGGGGGTGGCGATCGACTGGCCGTCCTATGGCGCCGGGCGGACGCGCGGCGCGCCTTGGTTCCTGCTCGCCGCGTTGGCGCTTGGCCGCGCCGGCCTGCCGGTGCTGATGCATGGCAGCAACGCGCACTCGAGCGGCATCAGCGTCGCCGACGGGCTGGCGGCGCTCGGCCTGTCTCCCGCCCACGACCGCGACGCGGCGCGGGCCGGGCTGAGGCGGGACGGCTTCGCCTATCTGCCGCTCGAGACGCTGTCGCCGGAGCTTGAGCGGCTGCTCGCGACGCGCAGCCTGTTCGGCCTGCGCTCACCGATCAACACCGTCTGCCGCCTGCTCAACCCTGCAGGGGCGCCGGCCGCCGTCGATGGCGTGTTTCATCCGCCCTATATAGAGGTGCATCTCGGCGCCGCGGAGCGGCTCGGTCACGGGCGGCTGCTGGTGCTGAAGGGCGGCGGCGGCGAGGCGGAGCGCAACGCCGCGAAGCCCGCCTCGCTGCACCTCGC
>CAXTSD010000438.1:0-2094 GCA_964246775.1 uncultured Acetobacteraceae bacterium
GAAAGTGGGGCGTTGGATGTCGGACAGACTGGCGCGTGATGCGGGACGGCCGCCGAGCGGGCCGACCGGGTTCGATGCGAGCCGCAACCCGGCCTGGCCCGGCGCGACGGTGTCCTGATGGCCGGCGCTTCGATGAACGACGTCCAGCTCGTGCTCGGGCCGGTCGCGTTCGACAGCTTCGAGGTGCCGTCGCGCATCCGCCTCGGCGGCAAGCAGGTGCTGGCGGTGCACAAGCTGCCCGGCGGCGCCAGGGTGATCGACGCGATGGGCCGCGACGACGCGGAACTGCGCTGGGATGGCGTGTTCTCGGGGCCGGGTGCTGCCGACCGGGCGCGACTGCTCGACTCGCTGCGCGTCGCCGGGCTCACGCTGCCGCTGAGCTGGGACGCGTTCTTTTACACCGTGCTCATCGCCGAGCTCGAGCTCGACTACAGCAATCCGTGGTGGATACCGTTCCGCATCACCTGCACCGTCGTGCTCGACGGCACCGCCGAACTCGCCGTCGCGGCGCTCTCGGTCGCGACCGCGGTCGGGCAGGACCTGCTCAGCGCGGCGAGCTATTTCGACATCTCGGGGCTGCAGTCGAGCCTCGCCGCGGACGGGGCGACGACGCGCGGCACCGCCGCCTACGACGCCAGCGCGTCGGCGCTGGCCTCGGCGTCGGCCTCGATCGACGGGCAGATCGCCTCGGCCAACGCGCTGACCTCGGCCGCCGATGTGCCGAGTGCGGTGAGTGGCGCCGGACAGCTCGCGCAGCTGACCGCGGCGCGCGGTTTCATCGCCCGGGCGGGCGTCAACCTTGCTGATGCGAGCACGTGAGATGCAAACCATCACCGTCGTCGGCGGCAACCTGTTCCAGATCGCGGCGAGCCAGCTTGGCGACGCGACGCAGTGGATACGCATCGCCGAGCTCAACGGATTGCTCGATCCGATGCTGAGCGGGCTCACGACGCTGAGCCTGCCGGACCGGGACGGCAACGCCGGAGGCGGCATTGCCGGCCAGTAGCACCCGCGCGCCGCGACTCGAGGTGCTGCTGAACGGCAGCCCGCTCGCCGGGGTGATCGACGCCGAGGTGAGCTCGATCGGGCACTTTGCCGCCGACCGGTTCCGGCTGCGCGCGGCATTGTCGGCTGGTCCGCGGGCGTTGTGGGACCAGCCGGTGATGGCGGTCGACGTGCGGCTGTCGCTCGGCGGCGGCTTTGCCAGCCTGGTGCAGGGCTATGTTGATCGTGTCGACATCGATCCGGTCAGGCGCGAGGTCGAGCTGGACGGGCGCGACCTCACCGCCGGGCTGATCGAGGCAAGGACCGAGGAGGCCTTCGTCAATCAGACCTCGAGCGAGATTGCGACGCTGCTCGCCGGGCGGCACGGGCTTTCGGCGGATGTGACGGCGACGACGGTGCCGGTCGGCCGGTATTATCAATCCGAGCACAGCCGCATCACGCTCGGGCAGTTCTCGCGCGCGACGACCGAGTGGGACCTGCTGATCACCCTGGCGGAGCGCGAGGGGTTCGACCTCTGGGTCGACGGGAGCGTGCTGCATTTCAAGCCGACGGACGCGAACGGCGCCGGCGTCGCGCTGTCTCCCGCCGACTGTCTTGATCTGCGGATGGAGCGTTCATTGACGCTGGCGCAAGACATCGCCGTAATCGTGAAAAGCTGGAATTCGCGCCAGAAGCAGGCGTTTTCCGAAACCGCGAGCCAGAGCCAGGGTTTCGCGACGGGTAGCCCGGCGTTGCAGTACGTCTACGTCGTGCCCAATCTGACGCCGGCTGACGCGCTGGCGCGGGCGCAGCGCATCCTGGCCGAATTGTCGCGGCACGAGCGCAACCTGCGCCTCACGATGCCCGGCGAGCTCACGATGCGGCCGCGCCTGCCGCTCGCGCTGTCCGGCACCGGGACCGGCTTTGACGGCAACTACGAGATCGCCGAAGTGACGCGGCAGTTGGGCGAGCGCTCCGGCTTCGTGCAGACCGTGCGGGCGAAGTCGCTGCCGGGGGTAGACTTCTAGCAGGTAGAGAAAGTAAGGCGAGGGCTTTGAGGCTGTGAATCTTTCCTCATTCGTGATTCGCTGTGATTTGCAACGTGCAGCG
>CAXTSD010000439.1:0-2071 GCA_964246775.1 uncultured Acetobacteraceae bacterium
GAGCTCGCCGCCGTCGCGCTCACCGTCGAGATCGGCCAGCGCATGCCGCTGCTGCTCACAGGACTCGGGCTGCTGACGACCGCGCTGCTGCTGCCGCGGCTGCGCCGCCTGGTGCTTGGCCTGCTGGTCGCCGGCGCGCTGCTGGTGCCGGCGACGCGCATCGCCGCACCTGGCGCGTATCACCATCTGGTGATCCGGTTCTCCGAGCAGATGCGTCACTTTGCCGCCAGCGATTACGGCCTGCTGGCGACCCGCGCGCTGCGCATCGCGGCGGCCAACCCGCTGACCGGTCGCGGCTATGACGGATTTCGCACCGGCTGCCCGGAGCCGCGCTATTTCGGCGATCTGACGATCGGCACGCTCGGCGTTCCAGGGCCCCCCGCCGGACCCTCGACCGGGCCGGGGGTCCGGCTCGGGCGCGACGGCGGCGGCGCCTATATCTGCCTGCAGCATCCGCATAACCACTACCTGCAGGCGGTCACCGATGCCGGGCTGCCTGGCCTCGCGCTGTTCTGCTGCCTGGTCGCGGCCTGGCTCGCAGCACTTGGCCGCGGCCTGTGGCGCCGGGCGCGGCGGGACACGCTGACCCCGGAGTGGGCCTTGCGCGTCGGCCTGTTCGTCGCCGCCCTGCTGCAGGAGTGGCCGATCGCCTCGACCAGCAGCTTTTCGTCGATGCCGCTATCGGGCTGGTTCTTCCTGCTGCTCGGCCTCGGTCTCGCGAGCGCGCCGGCGGACGACTATATGATCGGGCGCGGCTACCAGGAGACCGGCAATGGCTGAAGCGGTATCAGCGAGGACGATGGCGGCGGGTGCTACGGCGGGGGGGCTCGTTCCGGTGACGGTGCTGACCGGCTATCTCGGCGCCGGCAAGACGACGCTGCTCAACCGCATCCTGACCGAGACGCATGGCAGGCGCTACGCCGTCGTGATCAACGAGTTCGGCGAGCTCGGCGTCGACAACGACCTGGTGGTCGATGCCGACGAGGAAGTGTTCGAGATGAACAACGGCTGCATCTGCTGCACCGTGCGCGGCGACCTGATCCGCATTCTCGGCGCGCTGATGCGCCGCAAGGGCCGCTTCGACGGCATCATCGTCGAGACCACCGGGCTTGCGAACCCGGCCCCGGTCGCCCAGACCTTCTTCGTCGACGACGAGGTGCGCGGCAAGACCCGGCTCGACGCCATCGTCACCGTCGTCGACGCAAAGACGCTGCCCGACCGCCTCGTCGACAGCGCCGAAGCCGCGGCGCAGATCGCGTTTGCCGACGTGATCGTGCTCAACAAGCTCGACCTGGTATCGGCCGAGGAACTCGGCGCCGTCGAGGCCTTGATACGGCGGATCAACCGCTACGCCCGCATCCACCACGCGACGCGCTCGGCGGTGCCGGTCGGCGAAATCCTGGACCGCGGCGCGTTCGACCTCGCGCGCGTGCTCGAGTTCGATCCCGACTTCCTCACCGACAGCGAGCATAGCCACAACGACGAGATCGCTTCGGTCAGCGTCGAGGTCAAGGAGCCGCTGGACGGCGCGAAATTCCAGGCCTGGATCGGCGCGTTGCTGGCCGAGAAGGGGGCCGACATGCTGCGCACCAAGGGCATTCTCGCCTATCGCGGCGAGACCCGGCGCTTCGCCTTCCAGGCGGTGCACATGATGGCGGACGGCGACTTCATCGGCCCGTGGCGCGACGGCGAGGCGCCGTCCTCGCGCATCGTATTCATCGGCCGCAACCTCAACCGTCCGCAGCTGCGTCGCGGCCTTGAAAGCTGCCGCGCCGCATGAGCGTGGCGCTCTACGGGGGTGACCTGCTCGCCAGCAGCAGTACCAACGCGAGCTTCGACGCCTTCGTTGTCGCCGCTGCCTTCGACGCCTCGGGGCTGCCGGGTTTTGCCCTCGGCGACGGCACGGTTCGGCTGTGCGATGGTCCCTTGGCCGGCTGGCGCAGCGTCGAGGCGCATGACGGCGGCGCGCTGTGCCTCGCGGCCGCACCTGGCGGCGGCTTCGTCAGCGGCGGCGACGACGGCCGGCTGGTCGGCACCAGCGCCGCCGGCCCGGGGGGCGAGCTGGCCGGCG
>CAXTSD010000440.1:0-2070 GCA_964246775.1 uncultured Acetobacteraceae bacterium
CGGATTTCAAAGGCTCCGCCTTTGATGGGGTCAAGGGGCAAAGCCCCTTGCCTTACCTTGCCCTGCCTACCACTCACGCCGCCGGCCGCTCGTTGCGGTAGCGGCCGAACTCCAGCCTGGCGATGCTGCGGTTGTGCACTTCGTCCGGGCCGTCGGCGAGGCGCAGCGTGCGCACGTGGGCGTAGTCCTTCGACAGGCCGAAATCGTCCGACACGCCGCCGCCGCCATGCGCCTGGATCGCGTCGTCGATTACCCTGAGCGCGACGCGAGGTGCGGCGACCTTGATCATCGAGATTTCGAGCTTGGCGCCCTTGGCGCCGACCTTGTCCATCATGTCCGCCGCCTTGAGGCAGAGCAGCCGCGTCATCTCGATGTCGATGCGCGCCTCGGCGACGCGCTGCTCCCACACCGACTGGTCGGCGATGCGCTTGCCGAAGGCGGTGCGCGCCAGCAGCCGTTTCGTCATCTTCTCGAGCGCCGCCTCGGCGACGCCGATGGTGCGCATGCAATGGTGGATGCGCCCCGGCCCGAGCCGCCCCTGCGCGATCTCGAAGCCGCGCCCCTCGCCGAGCACGAGGTTCTCGGCCGGCACCCGCACGTCGCGCAGCACCACCTCGGCATGCCCGTGCGGCGCGTCGTCGAAGCCGAACACCGGCAGCATGCGTATCACCTCGACGCCGGGTGTCGCGAGCGGCACCAGCACCTGCGATTGCTGGGTGTAGGTCGGCGCCGACGGATCGGTCTTGCCCATCACGATGGCGACGGCGCAGCGCGGATCGCCGACGCCGGACGACCACCACTTGCGGCCGTTGATCACGTAGCTGTCGCCGTCGCGCCTGATCGAGGTCTCGATGTTGGTCGCGTCCGACGAGGCGACGTCCGGCTCGGTCATCAGGAAGGCCGAGCGTATCTCGCCGGCGAGCAGCGGCCTGAGCCAGCGCTGCTTCTGCGCCGGGCTGCCGTAGCGGTGCAGCACCTCCATGTTGCCGGTGTCGGGCGCCGAGCAGTTGAACACCTCGGAGGCGACGCCGATCCGGCCCATCGCCTCGGCGCACGGCGCGTAGTCGAGGTTGGACAGCCCGGCGCCGTGATACTCGTCGTCGTCGTGCGTTTCCGACGGCGGCAGGAACAGGTTCCACAGGCCCTGCCCGCGGGCGCGCGCCTTGAGCGCCTCGACGCGGCTTGACGGCAGCCAGCGATCCTTGCCTGTCGCCTCGGCGGCGTCGCTTCTGATCGCGTCGAGCTCGGGCAGTATCTCGCTGTCGATGAAGCCGCGCACGCGCTCGAGCCAGCGTTGCTGCGTCGGCGAGGGATCGAAATCCAAGCGGCGTCTCCTTTCGTCTGGCGCGTCCGAAAAGCACGCGCCGTTCTGGCGCTTCTGGCGGCGCCGCATCGACCCGGCCGAGCATACCACCAATCCCGAGCGGGCAAGCAACCCCCGCCCGCCCGGCGAGGGCTTGATCTGGACCGGGGGCCTCGGCAGTGTCGAGGCAACATCGCCCGGCAAGAAGAAGGCAGCAGATGAGCGAGGCGTCCAGCCCTCTGTTCCCGCCACCCGTCATCGACACCTGGCCGGCGGTCAGCCTGGCCGACGCGCACGCGCTGCTCACCGCGCCAGGCGCGATGTTCGAGATGCAGACGCTGAGCCTGTGCGGCCGCCCGACCAGGGTGTGGAAGAACGGGCCGAAAACGCTCGCCGAGGTGTTTGCCGCAGCACAGGCGTTCGGCGGGCGCGACTTCCTGGTCCATGGCGACGAGCGGGTCAGTTTCGACGCCTTCAGCCGCGCCGCGATGGCGTTCGCGCGCTGGCTCGTCGAGCGACAGGTGCAGCCGGGCGACCGCGTCGTGCTGGCGATGCGCAACCTGCCGGAATGGCCGGTGATCTTCTACGGCGCCGCACTCGCCGGCGCTGTCGCGACGCCGCTGAACGCCTGGTGGTCGGCGGCCGAACTGATGCACGGCCTCACCGATGCCGGCGCCGTCGTCGCGGTGTTCGACGCCGAGCGCCACCAGCGGATCGCGCCGCATCTCGCCAACTGCCCGGCGCTGCGCCACGTCCTGGTCTGCCGC
>CAXTSD010000441.1:0-2055 GCA_964246775.1 uncultured Acetobacteraceae bacterium
GCTCGTCAGGCTCATAACCTGAAGGTCACAGGTTCAAATCCTGTCCCCGCAACCAAATCCTGGATCAATCAACAATCAACGCAACCGCGTGGCACGACCTCGCGCCCCGGGCTAGGCTGACGCATGGCCGTGACAACCCGTGTCGTGAGCGACGACGAGGCCGAAATCCGGCTCGACCGCTGGTTCCGACGACATTTTCCACCGATGACGCAGTCCGCAGTGCAAAAGCTCTGCCGCACCGGACAGGTTCGGGTCGATGGCGGGCGCGTCGACGCGAATACGCGGCTCGCGCCAGGGCAGACGGTGCGCGTGCCGCCGCTGCCGGCAAGCCCGGCACCGCCGCCGGTGCCGAGCCTCGACGCCCATACGGTCAAGGACCTCGAGCGGATGGTGATCTGGCGCGATGATCAGGTGATCGCGCTCGACAAGCCGCACGGGCTACCGGTGCAGGGCGGTCCTGGCATCGTGCGGCATCTTGACGGGCTGCTCGACGGGCTGCGTTTCGGCTCGCCGCATCGGCCACGCCTCGTGCACCGGATCGATCGCGACACGTCGGGCGTGCTGCTGATCGCGCGCACCCCTGGCGCGGCGGCACGGCTCGCCGCGGCGTTTCGCACCCGTGGCGTGACTAAGACGTATTGGGCGGTGGTGGTCGGCCGGCCGCAGCCGCAACAGGGCCGCATCGATGCGCGCCTCGCGCGGACCTCCGGCGCCTATGGCGAGCGCACGGCGGTGGCGTCGCGCGACGACCCCGAGAGCGTCGCGGCGCTGACCGATTACCGGCTGCTCGACGCGGCCGGGCGCAAGCTGTCCTGGCTCGAACTCAACCCGCTGACCGGGCGGACGCATCAGTTGCGTGTGCATTGCGAGGCGCTGGGCACGCCGATCATCGGCGACATGAAATACGGCCAGTCGGCGACGCACGTGGAAGGGCTGCCGGACATGCTGCACCTGCATGCGCGGGCGCTCAGCCTGCCGCATCCTGCCGGCGGCACGCTCGAACTCGCCGCCGGGCTGCCGCCGCACATGCGCGAGACGTTTCGCACGCTCGGGTTCGAGGCGCCGGCGGCACCGGCGGGGCGGGTCGTTTGAGGCAAGGCGCGAGGCGCCTTGGCCATTGACCGGGTCAAGGCGCTAGACTTTCAGGTGACGCTTCGCGGGGAGGGCGCGTGGGCAAACGGGCTCGGCTGATCGGCGTGATCGGGACGGCGGTCGCCCTCCTCGCCGCGGCCATCGGCGCGGTGGCGCTGACGTTTGATCCGAACGACTACAAGCCGCAGGTCGAGGCCGCGGTGGCGCGGGCGACAGGGCGGGTGCTGTCGTTGAATGGTCCGCTGCGCGTCGGCCTGTCGCTGTGGCCGACGATTGCGGCGAGCGACGTCCGGCTCGCCAACCTGCCTGGCGGCACGCGCGCCGACATGGCGCGGGCGGAGCGGATCGAGGCGAGGCTGTCGCTGCTGCCGCTGCTCTGGCGGCGCGTCGAGGTGAGCCGCCTGACGCTGATCGGGCCGAACATCCTGTTCGAGCAGGTGGCTGGCCGGCCGAACTGGGTGTTCACCCCCGAGCCGCCGCTGCGCGCCTCTGTCGGCGCGCTGAGCCCGGCGGGCGCGCATGAGACTCTGCGCTTCCGCAACGTGCACGTGCAGAACGGCATGGTCACCTGGCGGCTCGCGTCAGGCACGCGCGTGCTCGGCGTGCGTTCCCTCGACCTGCAGCATCTCGTCGATGGCGGCCCGGTCGCGCTGTCGTCCGTGCTGATCCACGCCGACCAGCCGTTCCGGCTCGAGGCGTCGGCACGCCCTGACGGCCCCGATACCGGCCCGTGGCAGACGCAGCTCGCGCTCGCGGCCAACGGCGCCACCGCCGAGGCGTCGGGCACGGCGACGCTGCTCGGCCGATACGATCTGCGGCTGAAGCTAGCGCTCGATGCTCTTGAGGCGTTGGCGCCATTGCTGCCTGGCGTATGGCTGCCGGCCCTGCATCAGGTCAGCCTCACGACGCGGCTGCGCAACGATGCCGGCCCGGGCGACCTGCCGAGCCTGAGTGCTACGACGC
>CAXTSD010000442.1:0-2046 GCA_964246775.1 uncultured Acetobacteraceae bacterium
CGACTGGCAGGCGCGCGGCATCGCCGGCGTCGTCGTCGAGGAGGCCAGCGCCTCGGGGCACGCGGCGATCATGGCCCGGGCGCTCGGCCTGCCGGCGCTCGGCGGCGTGCACGGCGCGCTCGACGCCTCGGAGGCCGGCGACGACGCGGTGCTCGACGCCGCCGAGGGCACGCTGATCGTGCGGCCCGACGCCGAGGTGCGCGTCGCCTACAGCCGCGCCGTGGTGGCGCGCGACAGCCGCATCGCCGGCTACGCCGCATTGCGCGACCGGCCGAGCGTGAGCGCCGACGGCACGCCGTTCCGGCTGATGATCAATGCCGGGCTGACGCTCGAGCTCGACCAGCTCGACCGGACCGGGGCCGAGGGCATCGGCCTGTTCCGCACCGAGATCGCGATGATGGCGCGCGGCACCATCCCCGACATCGCCGAGCAGCAGGCGATCTACGCCCGGGTGCTCGACGCGGCGAACGGCCGACCGGTGAAGTTTCGCACGCTCGATCTGGGCGGCGACAAGCTGCTGCCGGACGCGCCGAGCCAGGTCGAGGAGAACCCGGCGATGGGCTGGCGCTCGCTGCGCATCGGCCTTGATCGTCCGGCGATACTGCGCCGCCAGCTGCGCGCGATGCTGCTCGCCGCCGCCGGCCGGCCGCTCTCGGTGATGTTTCCGATGGTGGCGACGCTCGCCGAATTTCGCCAGGCGCGCGGCCTGCTGTACGCGGAGGCGGCGCGCATCCGTCCGGCGCCGTCCCGCCTGCAGATCGGCACCATGCTGGAGGTGCCGGCGCTGCTGTGGGCGTTGCCGGAGCTGATGCGCGAGGCGCATTTCGTCTCGATCGGCTCCAACGACCTGATGCAGTTCCTGTTCGCCGCCGACCGCGGCGCACCGTCGCTCGCCGGGCGGTATGATCTGCTCTCGGCGCCGGTGCTGTCGGTGCTGGAGCAGTTGGCGGGGACCGCTGCGGCGGCCGGCGTGCCGCTCGCGCTGTGCGGCGAGGCGGCGTCGCGGCCGCTCGACGCGATCGTGCTGGCGGCGATGGGGATCACCGAGCTGTCGATGTCGGCGTCGAGCGTGTTGCCGATAAAATCCGTGCTCGCCGCCGCCGACCTCGCGGCGTTCCGGCCGGTGCTGGCGCGCCTGCGGGCCGGCGCCTCGGGGCACTCCTCGTTGCGCGAGCCGCTCGGCAGCTGGGCGCGCGAGCACGGGCTCGCGGTCTGAGCGGGGTGCCCGAGCCGGCCTTACGCCCCCCGCTTACGAAGTGCCGCGTATGGGTCTACACAGAGGGCGTATCGTCTTACTCGTGCAGGGCCGCACACCATGTTGCAGGACCGCCAACTGAACCTGGCCGAGGCGCGCGGCCAGACCTCGTCGCCCGATGCCGACCCGGCCGAGCTCAACGGCACCGCCCGGATCGGGGCCGAGATGCGAGCAGCCCGACAGCGGCTCGGCTGGGACCTGCCCGAGCTCGCCGCGAGCCTGCGCATACGGCAGGCCTATCTCGAGGCGATCGAGGACGGCCGGCTCGCCGATCTGCCCGGCAGCACCTACGCGCTGGGCTTCATACGCGCCTATGGCAACGCGCTCGGCCTGCCGGGCGAGGACTATGCGCGGCGGTTCCGCGCCGAGGCGGGCACCGTCCGACGCACCGAGCTCGCCTTTCCGGTGCCGGTGCCGCAACGCGGCGTGCCGGCCGGCGCCGTGGTGCTGCTCGGCATGCTGCTGGTCGCCGGCGCCTATGGCGGCTGGTACTACGCCACCGCGGACCAGCGCACCCCGTCGCACGTCGTGCCGCCGCTGCCAGAGCGCCTCGCGACGCTTACCGCCGGCGCACCGACGCCGAACACGCCGTCGCCGCAGGTCGCCTCCATCCTGCCCTCCGTCGTGCCGCCGTCGCCGCCGCGCGAGACTATACCCGCGCCGCCACGCGAAACCGCGCCCGCGCAGCCGCGCGAACCCGCGGCCGCGCCGCCGCGCCCGGCCGACGCCTCGTCGCGCGACGTCGCCCCGAGCAGCGAGCAGGAGGCGCCTCGGTTGCGGCAGGCGCCTCC
>CAXTSD010000443.1:0-2015 GCA_964246775.1 uncultured Acetobacteraceae bacterium
GGAGTTAAGACCCGGCGGCGCGTCGGCGCCGGATGTGAGATCCGTCGGCGCGGCGGCGCCGACGATGCTGAACACGCAGCCGGGCAGCCGTGCCCGCACCAGCGGCCAGATCTCGGCGACGAAGAAGCGCACGGCGTCGACGTTCGGCGCGTGGGCGAAGCCGCCGATGAAGCCGATGCCGGCGCGCTCGGCAAATCCGGTCGCCGGCGGCCGGATGTCGCGGGCCAGCGGCATCTGCACGGCGAGCGCGTCCGGCATCGTCTCGGCGAGCAGCCGGCGTTCGGTCTCGGAGACGACGAGGGTCGCGTCGCTGCCGCGTATCACCTGTTCTTCGCGGCCTCTCACCTGCCGGGCGACGGCGAGCCGGGCGGGGTCGTCGAGCAGCAGGGCGTGGCGCTCCTCGCGCAGGAAGTTTAGGTCGATGGAGTTGAACACCAGTCGCGCCTGGCGGGCGTGGCGCTCGAGCAGCTCGAGAAACGCGCCGCCGCAGAACACGCGGCACATGACGCAGAGCGCGAGCGTGGCGCCGCGGCGGATGATGAACTGCTCGACCGTCTCCGCATCGTCCGGGGTGAGGCAGCGCAGGCCCTGCGCGACCAGCCGGTCGCGGGCGGGCTGCAAGCCGGCGTGCTGCTCGGAGGCGGCGAGCACTGCGTCAAAGCCGAGCCGGTTCAGCGCCGCCATCAGGTTCACGATGTCGACCGAGCCGGAATCGCGGTCGGGTTGCGGCCAGTTGTGGTCGATCACCAAAGCGAGGCCGCGCGAGGCCGGCGGCAGCGGCGGCGGCGGCGGCGCGTAGGATCGGCCGAGCAGGCGCTGCGCCAGTTTCGCGACGCGTCGGGCGGGTGCGAGGGCGCGTCTGGACGGGCTGCGCTCGAGCTCCTCGACGCGCCGACGCAAGGCCGCGACCTCGGCCTGCCCCGCGCTCAGCCTTGCCCGGTCGCGCCACGCCTGCGCCGTCGCGAGACGCCGCTCGCGCTCGGCGTCAGTGTCCGCCGGCGTCACGGCGCGCGCCAAGCCGGATCGGAGCGCCGGAACGACAGCGTCTCGTCGGCGGCGTCGAGGGCGGGGTGCAGGAACGGGTCCTCGGCGACCAGACCGCCCCAGTCGCGCACCAGCCGGTCGAGCTCCTCCCGCGCCCGGTCGCGGCGCTCGGGCGTGCTGTCCGGCGGGCGCGTCGCCAGCTCGCGATGCTCGAGCACCGCCCACGGCGTGAAGACGACGCGGTAGCCGTGCGCGGCGAGGCGCAGGCAGAGATCGACGTCGTTATAGGCGACCGGCAGCGCCTCGTTCAGCCCGCCGATTGCCGTGAACACGCGCCGGGGAATGGCGAGGCAGGCGCCGGTGACCGCCCACACGGTGCGCGCGAGGCCAAGCAGCCCGAACGGGCCGTCGGCGTCGCCCGACGCATGGCGCAGCAGGTGGCGCGGCACCGCCCTGATGTCGGTCGTGAGCCCGGCGTGCTGCACCCTGCCGTCGGGGTAGAGCAGCTTGGCGCCGACCGCGCCGATGCCGGGCCTGAGCGCCTGCGACGCGAGCTCGGCGAGCCAGTCCGGCCGCAGCACCGCGACGTCGTTGTTGAGCAGCACCAGCAGCTCGCCTTGCGCCCTGGTTGCGGCGCGATTGTTGAGCGCCGACCAGTTGAACGCGCCCGGCTGGCGCAGCACTCTCACGCGCTGATCCTGAGCGAGCCGGTCGAGCAGCGCCAGCGCCTCCGGCTCGGCGCTGCCGTTGTCGACGATCAGCAGCTCGAGCCGGGGATAGTCGGTGCCGTCCAGCACGCCCTCGGCGCATGCCCGCAGCAGCGCCGCCTGATCGCGGCTCGGCACGATCACCGAAACCAGCGGCGCCGGTTGCGGCAAACCATAGACGACGCGCTGGCGGTCGGGATGGCCTTCGATCGGCCGCACCTCGGCGTCGACGCCCTGGCGCCGCAGCCGCCGCGCGGCGACATCGCGGCGCGCCTCGTCCTGACCGGGCGGCGCGGCGCGGCGGTGGCAGAGCACGGCGGCGAT
>CAXTSD010000444.1:0-2014 GCA_964246775.1 uncultured Acetobacteraceae bacterium
GCGCGCCGCCGGCGCCGCCGCGCCGTGCGCCTCGCGTCCACCCCCGCGCCCGGCGGGCGGGGGGGCGCGCCGTGGCGGCGCACGTGCCGATCGGCGGCACCATCCAGTCGATACGCATCGAGGGCAACCAGCGCATCGAGCCGGCGACGATCCTGTCCTACATGCTGGTCCAGCCCGGCGACCAGTTCGACCCGGAGCGCATCGACCGCTCGCTGCGCACGCTGTACTCGACCGGCCTGTTCCGCGACGTGAATTTTTCCCGAGAGGGCGGCGTGCTGGTCGTGCACATCGCCGAGAACCCGATCGTCAACACGATCAGCTTCGAGGGCAACCACGCCCTGACCGACGACCAGATGCGCAAGATCGTGTCGCTGCGCAGCCGCGCCGTGTTCACGACCCGCATGGCGCAGACCGATCGCGACCACATACTCGCGGCCTACACGCAGAAGGGCCATTACGGCGCCACCGTCGATCCGCAGATCATCCGCCTGCCGCAGAACCGCGTGAACGTCATCTTCAAGATCGCCGAGGGCAGCGAGACCTCGATCAGCCGCATCACCTTCGTCGGCAACCATGCCTTCGACGAGGGCACGCTGCGCGGCGTCGTCAGCTCGCGCGAGGAGCGGTTCTGGCGCTTCTTCTCGTCCACCGACCAGTACGACCCGCAGCGCATCCAGTACGACCGCGAGCTGCTGCGCCGGTTCTACCTCGCGCACGGCTTCGCCGACGTCGACATCACCGGCGCCGTCGCCGAGCTGACGCCGGATCGCAAGTCGTTCTTCCTGACCTTCACCATCGACGAGGGCGAGCGCTACCGGGTCGGCAAGATCACCATCAACTCGAAGGTGCCCAAGGCCGACATCGCCAGCCTGCGGCCGCTGATCGAGCTGCAGACCGGCAACTACTACAACGGCGACGCGGTCGAGCGCTCCTCGACGGCGATGCAGGAGGCGCTGATACGCGCCGGCCTGCCATTCGCGCAGGTGAGCCCGCGCATCGCCCGCGACAAGAAGGCGCACACCGTCGAGCTGGTGTTCGAGGTGCGCCAGGGCGAGCGCGACTATGTCGAGCGCATCGACATCTATGGCAACACGCAGACCGAGGACAAGGTGATACGGCGCGAGTTCCAGTTCGCCGAAGGCGACCCGTTCAGCCAGGCGGCGGTGCGGCGCACCAAGCAGCGGCTCGACGATCTCGGCTACTTCCAGACCGTCAATATCAATCCGCAGCCCGGCTCGGAGGCGGACAAGGTGAACGTCGAGACCCAGATCAGCGAAAAGGCGACCGGCGAGCTGACGCTCGGCGGCGGCTACTCGACAGATGCCGGCATTCTCGGACAGATCGGCTTGCGCCAGAAGAACCTGATCGGCACCGGCATCGACGCCGGCATCAACGCGGTGATCGCGCAGCGCGAGACCCAGGTCGACCTGTCGGCCACCGACCCGTACTTCCTCGACCGCAACCTGGTCGCCGGTTTCGACATCTTCGACGTCCAGAACGACAACGTCTACATCTCCAACTATCAGGAGACGCGCTACGGCATCACGCTGCGCATGGGCTACCAGTTCAACGACCATCTCAGCCAGGCGCTGACCTACGGCTTCACCGACCGCAACGTGAACAACGTGACGCAAGGCGCCTCGGTCTACGTGCAGGACGAGGCCGGCACGTCGCTGCTCAGCCAATTCGGCCAGACGCTGTCGGTCGACTACCGCGACAGCCGCGTCGATCCGCACAAGGGCTTCATCACCCGGCTCGGCACCGATTTCGCCGGCGCCGGCGGCGACGAGCAGTATGTGCGCGCGAAGATCGACGGCACGTATTTCATCCCGCTCGACTTCCTCACCGGCAACGCCGATTGGGGCTTTGCGATCTCCGCCGGCGCGGGCTACCTGTTCCAGCTCGGCAATCGCGAGCGCATCATCGACCGCTTCTTTCTCGGCGGCGACAATCTGCGCGGCTTCCAGGATGGCGGCGCCGGTCCGCATTCGATCGCGAGCCCCCAGTATCCGAG
>CAXTSD010000445.1:0-2004 GCA_964246775.1 uncultured Acetobacteraceae bacterium
GCCGCGTGCAGCGTCAGCATCGCCGGGCGCAGCGGCAGCACGGCGTGCACGGCGCCGGCGACGGTGCTCGCGATGTCGTGCAGCTTGAGATCGAGGAACACCGGCGCCTCGCGCAGCGCCCGCACGCCGTCCGGCCCGTTGGCCACGAAATACTGCAGCCCGAGCTTCAGCAACGCGCAATCCCCGGCCAGCGCGCGCGCCCAGGCGCTGGCGACCGAGGCGTGCGGCGTATCGAGGGCGGCGATCAGCCCGGTCATTGATGCATCATCGGCGCAGGCTCACTGCGTGATCACGAGGCTGTGGCCGGCGTCGGCGCCGATCGGCATCGCCCGATCAGGGCGCGGCGTCACGCTCGCGGCGAGCTCAGCCTCGAGCGAGCGGACGCGGCTTTCCGCCCGGCGGGCGCGGCGGCGCAACGCCAGCGAGGCGATCGAGACGACCAGCGCGCCGAGGAAGAAGAAGATCGCCGCCGCCGCCAGCACGACGAGCGAGAGCGGCGCCACCCAGACCAGGTCGGTCGGCCACAGCCCGAGATCGACCGTGCTTCGGTTCGACGGCGTCAGCGCGAACAGCACCAGCAGGATCAGCAAGGGAATTGCGACGATCAGCCGCAGCGCTCGCATGGAGGATCCCTTTCTACGCGATCGTCCGCTCGGCGGCGGCGCGGCCGGACTTGCCCCGGTTGACCCGCTCGCGCAGCTCCTTGCCCGCCTTGAAGAACGGCACCGCCTTCTCGTCCACCGGAACGGCCTCGCCGGTGCGCGGGTTGCGGCCGGTGCGCGCGTCGCGTCGCTTCACCGTGAACGCGCCGAAGCCGCGCAGCTCGACGCGCTCGCCGCGCGACAGGGCGGCGCTGATCTCGTCGAAGATGGTGCCGACGATGAGCTCGACGTCGCGACCAAGCAGATGCGGGTTGGCCGCGGCCAGCTCGGCGATCAACTCGGACTTGGTCATGATGCTCGTTCCGGGTGCGGCGCATGGTTCTAGAGAAAATCTCTCGTGGAACCAAGGGGAGCGAGCGGCCGAGGCCGCCAGACGTTGGCGTCTCAGCGGATTTCAAAGGCGCCGCCTTTGGTGCGCCAGAGGCGAAGCCTTTGGCCTTGCTTGCCTATCTCAAGACCGCCATCGCCTCCGGATTGAGCCCCAGCCAGCCCATAAGCACCCCGGTAGGCGACTGGCCAAAATTGCGTTCGAACCAGCCGTGCTGCTGCAGGTCCTCGATCGGCAGCTCCTCGGAGATGTGCTTCGCGCCGGCGAGCCAGACGCGCGCCTCGTGCTCGCCGCCGATCTGGTCGACGAGGCCGAGTCCGAGCGCCTGGCGGCCGGTATAGGCGCGGCCGTCGGCGAGGCTGCGCACCTTGTCGGGATCGAGGTGGCGCCCAGTGGCGACGATGCCGACGAACTGGTCGAACAGGTCCATCACCACGCCGTGCAGGTAGGCGCGGCCTTCGGGGCTGAGCGGGCGGGTAAAGCTGGGCTGGTCCTTGAGCGGGCCGGAGGTGAGCGCGTCGGCGGTGATGCCGAGCTTGGCGAGCAGGCCAGAGACCTCGCCGGTTTCAAGAATGACGCCGATCGAGCCGGTGAGGGTGGCGTTGCGGGCGAAGATGCGCGTCGCCGGCGCCGAGATCATGTAGGCGGCCGAGGCGGCGGTGCCGCCCATGACGACGGCGACGGGTTTGGCCGCGGCGACGTGGGCGATCGCGTCGTGCAGGCTCTCGCCGCCGGCGACGGTACCGCCCGGGCTGTCGACGGCAAGGATGACCGCCGGCACGCTGCTGTCTTTCGCCAGCGCCTCGACCTGCTCGACCAGCTTGCGGTTGTCGGTGATCACGCCGCTGACGCTCACGCGCGCGATGTGGCTGTGCGCGAGCCCCCGCCCGCCATGCGGGATGGCGACGAACACCAGGGCCACAAGAGCGAGGATGGCGGCGATCCGCCACACCAGCAGGGGGGGGGGGGGGGGGCGCCCCGGGGGGGGGTGGGGGGGGGGGGTCGGGGCCGCCC